>DATBYI010000476.1:0-12411 GCA_036513815.1 Solirubrobacteraceae bacterium | reverse complement strand
CGGTGTCGCGGTCGACGTGGGTCATCATCGCGCCGACGGATGGGTGGACCGCGCTGATCTGCGCGTGCATCTCGTGCGCAACCGCCCGGTAGCTCGGGTGCCCCTCGCGCCCCGAGCGCAGCTCGATCAGCTGCATCGCTTCGCGGGCGTTGAGGTCGAGCACGAACCGGATCCGGTAGCCGAGGCATAGCGCGTACGGCGCGGCGGTGGCGAGGCCGGCGTCGGCGAGGCGCTCGTACTCGCGACGCGAGAGCTCGAGCGCGCGCCGGTATTCGTCGCCACAGCCGGCGAGCTCGACCTGGTCGGGTACGTCCGCACCGAGATCCGGGGTCAGCGACTGCCACTGAACGGTGAGCATCCGGTGCCGCTGGAGGTCGCGGAACGCGCCGTAGTCCGCGACGATCTCGAACCGGTAGCGAAGCGCCTCGAGGCCGCGCCCGGGGCGGTAGCGGCGGTTCGCGCGCTCGCCGGCGAGGTCGGCGAGCAGTTCGGCGCGGGTGTCGCCGTCGAGCGTGCCGATCGCCTCGCGCACGTGCTCCTCGGATGAGGCGCCCGCCTCGAACAGCAGCGCCGAGAGCAGATCGTCCTCGTCCCCGTCGACGCGCAGAAGCGTGACCGACGGGCCCGCCGGCCCCTCCCCGGCGCTGTCGATCCCGAGCCGTCTCGCCCACCGCTCGCCGGCGCGCTCGCGCGACTCGAGATAGCTGATCCACTGGCCGCCGCGATCCGGGCGCTCGACGCGGGTGAGGAAGCTCGGCATCACGATGTTGAGCTCCTCGAGGATCATCCGCCCGTAGCTGCGCGCCTCCTCGAGCGGGTGAGCGAGCAGGTGGAGGATCAACTGCTCGTAGGTCTGGCCGGTCGCGAAGATGCCCATGTGCGACAGCGAGCTGGCCGGCAGCAGCCCGCGCAGGAGGTCGAGTGCCTTGGCCTTGATCGCGCGGGCGTGGGCGGCGGGCGGCTCGTCGCCGGCGCGCGGGAACTCGGTCTCCGCCCAGGCGCACACGCGAGGCAGCGAGCTCGCGTAGATCCCGAACAGCTCGTCCATGGCCCGTTCGTAGCGCGGGCCGAGGCTCGGATCTCGGTAGTAGCGGTAGGCCGGGCGGGCCCCCTGCGCGACGACCGGCATCGGCCCGTCGTACGGGATGTAGCGCGTGGACTGCTCGAGGTAGGCGCCGAGGCGGGGTCGCTGCAAAACCTTGGTAAGGACGTTCGAGACCCACTCGCAGGCGACGTGGGCGCCACCGAGCTGCGCCACCGAGTCGTCGCCGTAGCCGAGGAAGATGCGCTCGTAGAGCTCGGCGGCGCGCTTGCCCTCGCCGGCCTCACCGGTCTCGGTCCGGCCGGCGGCCTCCGGCCCGGGGAGGTCGTCGGCGAACTCGTCGAGGAACAGCCGCCTCAGCGTGCCCGGGTAGCGCGAGTAGCGCGCGAACAGCGCCGCCTTGACCGTCTCGGGCAGGTCGACCAGCGCGAACACGGGACGGTCGAGGTTCGTGAAGTGGGGGCGGAGCCGCTCACGCTCGGCCTCGCTGAAGGTCTCGACCGGATACTGCACGGGCGGACCAGGGTAGCGGCCCGCCCGGCCGGTACGACGGTCGGTCCCTGCAAAACGCGGCAAATCCCCGGCCGGCCCGGTGGCGCGCCGGTAGACCCATGCATAACGTGCCATACCGGCCACCTGGCCGCCGCCGGGGCCACATAAGCATTCCCACCATGCTTATGTAGCCCCGGTAGAGCCGGGGCGGCCGGTTTGGCACGTTATGCATGGGGGAGGTGGCGGACCGGCATGGACAGCGTGCGCCGCCGCCGGGCGCGCCGGCTCGGCATGGACCGCGCGCGCCCCCGCCTGGCGCGCCGGCTCGCCACGGACCGTGGGCGCCTCCCTGCCGTGTGCGCTCCCCCGCCGTGCGCACCTCCGCCGACGGGGACCTCCCACCGGCGCGGAGAACAGGCCGGACAAGCGCAGGCGCCTAGAACAACCCGGGAAGCGCGTTCGCCGCGTGCGAGGCCAGGTGGAACAGCGGCGAGGGGAAGATGCCGAAGAAGATCACGGCAGCCCCGGCGAGGACGGCCACGAACACGAGCTCGGGATAGGCGACGGTGGCCCCGGCGGCGCCGGCGCCTTCCTCCCACTCGTCCGCCTCGAGCGAACCACCGGCGATCGGCGCCAGCTCGCCTGGACCGGAGCGAGCCGCGGCCGGCACCGGCGCCGGTACCGACGGCCGCATCCAGATGGTCGTGATCACCCGCAGGTAGTAGCCGAGCGAGATCATCGAACCGATCACGAGCACGATGGCGAGCCAGGTGTAGTCGCCCGAGACGAGGGCGTCGATCAGCTGGAACTTGCCGATGAAGCCGACGGTGCCGGGGATGCCGGCGAGGCCGAGCATGCCGATGGTCATCGGCCAGGCGAGCCATGGTCTTCGCGCGCCCAGGCCGGCGAGGGCGCTGAGGTAGTCGCCGTCCGGACGCTCGTGCTCCTCGGCCACGATCACCGCGAACGGCGCGAGGTTCATGGCCACGTAGAACATGAGGTAGAGCACGGTGGCCTGGACCCCGAGGCGCGTGCCGACGATCACCCCGGTCAGCATGTAGCCGGCCTGCGCGACGCCGGAATAACCCAACATCCGCTTCAGGGACGACTGGCCCAGCGCGCCGACGTTACCGACGATGATCGTGATCGCCGCGAGCGTGGCCAGCAGGGGCGCCCACGTGTTCTGGGCGCCGATCGCCGCCACGTCGAAGAAGCGCAGGAACGCCCCCAGCGCGGCCACCTTGGTCGCGGTGGCCATGAACGCGGTGATTGGGGTCGGGGCTCCCTCGTAGACGTCGGGCGTCCACTGATGGAACGGCGCCACCGACGCCTTGAAGGCGAACCCGACGATCGTCAAACCCAGCCCGGTGTAGACCATCGGGTTTCCCAGCGACCCGCCGGCGAGCTTGCCCGTCGACAGCGCGGTCCCGATCGCGGTGAAGTCGGTCGAGCCGGTGGCGCCGTACACGAGCGCGAGGCCGTACACGAGCGTGGCGGACCCGACCGATCCGACCACCAGGTACTTGAGGCCCGACTCGAGCGAGCTCTCGCGCCGTGTCTCGGACGCGCACAGGATGTACAGAGGGATCGACAGCAGCTCGATCCCCAGGAACAGCGTCACCAGGTTCTGGGCCGAGACGAACACGCCCATGCCCAGCATGCTGAAGATGAGCAGCGCGAAGTACTCGCCGTGGCCAGATTCGCGGGGGGCGAACGCGCGCCAGGACATCAGCACGGTGGCGATGCCGGAAATCGCGAACAGCATGTCGAGCTCGAGCGCGAGGCGGTCCATGGCCAGCGGCGCCGAGCTGCACCGCGGCGCGTCCACCACGCAGAACCCCCCGCTGCCCGGGCGAACGTGGTGGTGATAGACCCAGATCTCGGCGGCCAGCGCGCACAAGAAAGTGAGGATCGCCAGGGCCGGAACGACGCGCTCCCTGATCGCAGCCGGGCGGAACAGGCCGACGAGGAGGACGATCAGACCGCCGGCGGTCAGCACGACGAAGGGCGACAGCGCCCGCCAGTCGATGTGCGGCCCGACGATGTGCTGCGTGGCGGCCAAGACGTTCATCGGAAAGCCACCCTGGAGGCCGGTAGCCCGCCAATGGCCTCCTGAATCCGGGCCGGCGCGATGGCCGCCGCCACCGACGGCTCCGAGCGCCGCAGGCCGAACTGCGGATAGAAGGCCAGGACGATGATGATCAGCGCGATGGGCGCGATCGCGACGGCGTCAGCAACGCCGATCTCGCGCGAAGCGACGTGGGAACCGACGCGGTTGTGGAAGACGCCGACGAACAGCCGCAGGGCGTAATACGCCGCGCCGACGACCCCGGCGAAGGCGATCACCGAGATCGCGAGCTTCGACTGGAAGACGCCGAGCAGGATCATGAATTCGCCGATCCAGTTCGAGGAGCCGGGCATGGCCAGCGTGGCGAGCGTCACGATCAGCGCCAGCGTGGCCAGGACCGGCGCCCGGAAGGCGACGCCGCCCATGTCGGCCAGCAGCTCGGACCCGCCGGCGCGCGCCGCGGCGGCCGCGACGATGAAGAACAGCGATGCGGTGACCAGGCCGTGGTTGAGCATCTGGAGCAGCGCGCCCTGATCACCCGTGGAGCGCAGGGAGAAGATGCCCAGGACGATGAAGCTGAGCTGCGCGACGCTCGAGTAGGCGACGACCATCCGCGCGTCGGGGGTGGTGAACGCGACCACCGTTCCCCACATGATCGAGACGAGCGCGACGACCAGGATGAGCGTCTGGAAGTGGACGGCGGCGTATGGGAACAGCGGCAGCACGATCCGCAGGAACCCGTAGGCGGCCACCTTCGAGACGACGCCCGAGAACACCGCCACCGCGGGGATGGGCATCGCCTTATACCCGTCGGCGAGCCAGCCGTGGAACGGGACGAGCGGCATCTTGACCAGGAAGGCGAGCGCGAAGCAGAGGAAGATCCACTCCTGGGAGGCGTGCGATAGCGGCAGCGCGCGCAGCGAGGAGAGCACGAAGGTGATCGACGTCCCGTGGTCGCTTGACGCGAGCACCCCCGTCGCCACCGCGGCGACGAGCATGAAGAACGACCCAACCAGCGTGTAGACGACGAGCTTGGTGGTCGCGCGCACGCGGTCGGGACCCGTGCCCCACATTCCGACCAGGAAGTAGAACGGGATCAGCATCAGGTCGAAGAAGCCGACGAACAGCGCGAGGTCCTGGGCGCAGAACGCGCCGAGCACCGCGCTCTCGGCGAGCCCGAAGTGGAAGTAGAAGCTGCGCGGGCGATCCCATTCGCGGAACGAGGCCCAGAACAGCGACGCGCTGAACAGCACCGCAGTGAGCATCACCAGCGCGACGTTCAGGCCGTCGAGCCCGAGCTTGTAATGGATGCCGAGCGCCCTGATCCACACGTCGTCGGTGACGAACTGAAGTCCTGAGTGTCCGAGCTTGAAGCGGGCCAGGAACGAGATCGCGACCCCGAGCGTGGCCAGGCTGCCGATCGCGGCCACGCGCCCGACGACATCCCGCGGGAATACGGCCGCGACCAGCGAGATGGCAAGAGGCAGCCAGATGAGGATCGAGAGGGTCATGCCGCTATGAGCTCGAGATCAGGAAGTAGAGGGCCACGCCGCCCAAGCAGACGATCATCAGCGCCGCGTAGTAGCGCACGAAGCCGGTCTGGGCCCGGCGCACCGCGGCCGAGCCGGCGCGCACCGCCCCCGTCGTACCGCCGGTGAAGATCCCCTGGATGATCGAGCGCTCGCCCACGGAGTCAACCAGCCGCCCCGTCCAGAGCGCGGGCCGGACGATCAGAAAGTCGATCAGCTCATCGAAGTACCACTTGTGCCACAGGAAGGTGTAGACCCCGGCGAAGCGCTCGCGTAGCTGCGTTGCTCGTCCGGGCTGCTTGATCCAGATGCGGAAGGCGATGCTGATCCCGGCAACCGCGATCAGAGCTCCGATCACGAGGCCGAGCCAGGCCGGTCCGGACTTGACCTCGACGTGGTAGTACTTGGAGTCGGCGAAGGTCGGATCGAGGAACTTGGTCACGCCGTCGTCAACGCCGGGGATCTGGATGAGGCCACCGATGAGGGCCAGCACGGCGAGCGCGCCCATCGCGATCTTCATGGGCCACTCGCGCTCGGCGATGAAGTGATCGGGTCCCGGGAAGCCGACGTCGGTGTCCTCCTCCTCGCCCGTCATCGGGTTGCGGGGCACCTCCGCGTGGGCGAGGTGCCCGTGCTCGAGTTCGACTGCCTCGGGGACCGGATCGCCGAAGAACGTCCGGAAGATCATTCGGAACGTGTAGATGCCGGTCAGCAGCGCGCCGACATAGCCGGCAATTCCGAGAATCAGGAACGCGCCACCGCGATGGTTGGCGAAGGCGATGATGTCGTCCTTGGAGAGCCAGCCGGAGAACGGCGGCAGACCGCTCAAGGCCAGACCTCCGACCAGGAAGCAGATGAACGTGAACGGCAGCGCCCGCCGGAAGCCGCCCATCCGGTCGAGCGACTGGTCTCCCGCCATCGCGCCGATCACCGAGCCCGCCGCCATGAACAAGAGCGCCTTGAAGAAGGCGTGCGTCATCAGGTGGAACAGGCCCGCGGAATAGGCTCCGAGCGAGACGCCCATGATCATGTAGCCGATCTGGGACATCGTCGAATAGGCGATGACGCGCTTGATGTCGGTCATCACCAGCGCCACGGTGCCGGCGACCAGGAGGGTCAGGCAGCCGATGATCGCGCCCACGTCGGCCGCGGTCGGTGCCCATTCGAAGATCACGTGCATGCGCGCGATCAGGTACACGCCGGCGGTCACCATGGTGGCGGCGTGGATGAGTGCCGACACCGGCGTCGGGCCTTCCATGGCGTCCGGGAGCCAGGTGTGGAGCGGGATCTGGGCCGACTTGGCGAACGCGCCGACCAGCAGCAGCAAGCCGGCGGCCACGATCGGCGTCCCGTTGTGGGCGAAGCTGTGGTGGACGGCCTTGAACACGGGCAGGAACTGGACCGTGTGGGTGTGCTGGAAGATGATGAAGGTGGCGATCACGAGCCCGACGTCGCCGACCGTGTTGATCACGAATGCCTTGATGCCGGCGCGCGTGGCCGTCGTGCGCCGGTACCAGAACGAGATCAGCAGGTAGGAGGCGGCACCCACGAAGGCCCAGCCGATGATCAGCAGTAGGAAGTTGCCGGCCAGGATCAGCAGCAGCATCGAGAACACGAAGTAGTTCAGGTAGCTGAAGTACCGCCGGAAGCCCCGGTCACCCGTCATGTAGGTCACCGAGTAGAGGTGGATCAGCGTCGAGACGCCCGAGACGATGAGGATCATGAACACCGACAGCGGGTCGACGAGGATCTGCAGCTTGGCGTCGACGCCCGCCGAGACGTCGTAGTTCCACAGCGTCGAGGTGAGCTGGCGGTGATCTGGGCTGAAGCCCTGCAGCTTGGCGAAGGCGATGACCGAGAAGACGAACGACAGCGCGATCGCCAGCGTCGCAATCCACCCCGCGCTGCGGCCCGGCCACAGGCGGTAGCCGAGCGCGATCACGATGCACCCCAGGAGCGGGAAGAGCAGGACGAGCCAGCCGGCGGTGGTGGCGCTCATCAGCCCTGCAACTCGCTGAGTTCATCGACGTCGATCGGCATGCGCAGGCGGTAGATGGCCACCACCATCCCGAGGCCGACGGTCACCTCGGCGGCCGCGACCACCATCACGATCAGCGCGAAGATCTGCCCGTCCTCACCGCCCCACATGCGCGAGAACGCGACCAGGGTGAGGTTGGCCCCGTTCAGCATGAGCTCGAGGCAGAGCAGGATGACCAGCGGATTCCGGCGGACCAGCACGCCGCCGGCGCCAATGCAGAAGATGATCGCGGAGACCGCGAGGTACCAGCCGATGTTCACTACCAGCCGCCCTCTGGGTTCGCCCCCGCTCCGTCGCCAGTGCCCGATCCGATCCGCTCGGCCTCAACCGCGTACGGCTCGTCCTGGGTGGCCGGACGCATCCCGGCGCCCTCGGCCATCGTCCCCGTGTAGGCCGAGCGCCGGGCTCGGAAGAGGACCGCGTCGATCCTCCGTTCCTCGGCCTCCAGGCCGCGCCGGCGCCGGGCGAGCACGACGGCGCCGACCGCCGCGACGAGCAACACGATCGACGCGAGCTCGAACGGGAACAGGTACTGGGTCAGGAACAGCCGGCCGAGGTGGGCCGGGGTGCCGAAGCCGGAGACGTACGGCGCGCCCTTCGAGTTGACCCCCTTCAGGCCGGCGCCGAGCATCGCGATGCACAGCTCGATCGCGAGCGCGAGCGCGAACAGTGGGCCGAGCACGCGCAGCACCCCGCCGCTGGACAGCTGCTCGCCGGCGCCGACGTAGGCGACGACGAACACGTACAGCACCATCACCGCGCTCGCGTACACGACGACCTGCGCGGCGGCGACGAACTCGGCCCGCAGGAGCAGGAACAGCGCCGCCAGCGAGACGAGGTGGATGGCGAGCGCGAGGACGCTGTAGAACGGATTGCGCAGCACGACCACGCCGATCGCGCCCGTGATCGCACCGATCGCGCCGATGAAGAAGAGAACGGCGCTCACTCACCCTCCCGGCGTAGTGGCGTGCGCTCGATCGCCTCGGCCAGAAGCATCTCCTTGGTGAAGATCAGATCCGAGCGCGTGTAGTCAGACAGCTCGTAGTCGTGACCCATGGTGATCGCGTCGAACGGGCAGGCCACCTCGCAGTAGCCGCAGAAGATGCAGCGGCTCAGGTTGATCTCGTACACGGCGGCGTAGCGCTCGCCGGCCGACACGCGGTTCTCCGGCGTGTTCTCCGCCGCCACGACCCGTATGCAGTCGGCCGGACACGCGGCCGCGCACAGCGAGCAGCCGACGCACTTCTCGAGGCCCGTGTCCTCGAACCGGTGGAGCTTGTGGCGCCCCCGGAAGCGGGGGTAGACCGGAGTCTTCTCCTCGGGATACTGGATCGTGACCGGCCCCTCGACGATCCGGGCGAACGTCGTCTTGAGGCCGCGAAGCGTCTCGCCAAAGGCGCGGTAGGCACCCGCCACCGGACTGTGGGAGGGCGAGCGCACCACCTGGATCACGTCGCTGCTGGGGTCGTACGGGCTCATGACACAACCACGACTGCCGTGACCAGGAGGTTCAGGGTCGCCAACGGCAGCAGGATCTTCCACCCGAACGTCATCAGCTGGTCATAGCGCAGTCGGGGCAGCGTGGCGCGGACCCAGACGAAGAAGGTGAAGACGAGGATGATCTTGACCAGCACCACGATCGGGTCGACCCAGCCGGGAGGATGGATTCCGAACGGCATCAGCCAACCTCCGAAGAAGACCGTCACCGCGATCGCGGAGACGACGATCATGTTGGCGTACTCGGCGAACAGATAGGCCACGAACGGCGTGCCGCCGTACTCCGTGAAGTAGCCGATGATCTCGGAATCGGCCTCGAGCAGATCGAACGGCGCCCGGTTGGTCTCGGCGAACGACGCCACCAGGTAGATCAGGAAGCCGGCGAACTGGGGGACGAAGTACCACAGGCGGGCCTGGGCGTGGACGATCCCGGTCAACGACAGGGTCTGGGCGGTGATGATCACGCCGACCAGCGCCAGTCCCTGCGATACCTCGTAGGAGATCAGCTGCGCGGCGCCTCGCATCGCGCCCAGGAACGCGTACTTCGAACCCGAGGCCCACCCGCCCAGCATCACGCCGTAGAAAGAGATCCCCGCGAGCGCGAACACGTAGAGCGGGCCGATCGACACGTCGATCCCGTAGAGGCCGACGCGCTGGCCGAAGATGTGCTGGACATCGCCGAACGGGATGATCGCCATCGCCGCGACCGCCGTCACGATCGAGATCATCGGGGCGATGCGGTACAGCGCCCCGACGGAGGTCGCGGTCCGGAACGGCTCCTTCATCGCGAACTTGACGATCTCGGCCAGCGGCTGGAGCAGCCCGAACGGCCCCACCCGGTTCGGTCCGTACCGGGCCTGGAAGCGTCCGAGCAGCTTGCGCTCGTACACGATCAGGATCGGCAGGATCGCGAAGATCACCGCGAAGATCACGATCGCCTTGATGATCTGCACCCACCACGGCTCGAAGTAATTGACCTCGGCGAAGCTGATCATCGCTTCTGGACCTCGACCGTCGGCTCGGTGAACGCGTTGGCCGAACCGTTGGAGATCCCGTCGGCCAGGAACACCGTGCCGGGCATGACGCCGCTGCGGACGTGGGCGAATCCCCTCAGGCGCGTTCCGTTCTGGGCGACCTCGATGGCGTCGTCGGGGGCGATGCCGAGACGCTCGGCGTCCTCGGGCGAGATCTCGATCTGCTGGCGCGCGATCGTGAACTTGAGGGCCGGGGACAGCTCGACCTCGGGCGCGGCCCAGATCGAGCGGTACGTGCCGAGGCGAAGCGCGCCGTTGGCGGGCGCGCCTGCGTCCAGCGATGATCCAGCGGAGCCCTCCGCTTCGGCGCTCACGGCGGCGGGGGTTGGGAACGCGGACGCACCCTCGCGCTCCTGCCAGCGGAGCCCGCGGCCGCCGATGTCGTCGAGCGTCAGCCCGCGGTAGAACGGCACCGCCTCGACGAGCTGGGCGAACGCCATCGGCGAGGTCAGCACGCCGGTGTCGAGGCCGGCGCTCTTGGCCAGCTCGGCCACCACCCACCAGCCGGAGCGGACCTGGCCGGGATGGGCGATCGCCGTGCGCAGGCGCTGGAGGCGGCCGTCCGGGTGCACGACGGTGCCCTCCTTCTCGGCGTGGGACTCGGCCGGGAAGATCACGTTGGCGTGCTCGGCGAGGCCCTCGGTGAGGACGCTGGCGTGGGCCACGACGACGCCGGCGCGCGCGAGCGCGGCCTCCCATAGGGCGCGGTCGGGCTGGTCGCGCAGCGGGTCGGTCTGGAACAGGTAGAGGGCGCCGATCTCGCCGTCGGCCGCGGCCTGGGCGATCTCGCGAGCACTGCGCCCACGGCCGGTCTCGCCCTCGCCGGGGACATCGGAGGAGTACCCAGGGCCGCTGTCCGGGAGCACGCCCGCTTCGCGCAGACCCCGGCCGTTGGCGCCGGCGGGAATCTCGAGCAACCCCGCTCCCGCGCGGTCGGCGAGACCGAGTCGCTCGGCGATGCTGAGCAGGGCGCGCAGCGCGGCCGGGTCCAGCCGGCGCTCGCTCCACATGATCACGACGTCCTCGCCGCCGGAGCGGAGGTAGTCAGCCAGCTCGGCCATATCCGCGGTCCGTGGATCACCCGCGGCCGCGTCGCCGGCGAGAGCGGCGTCGAGAGCGGTCAGGAAGGCGGCCTCATCACCGGGCGCGTAGCGGCGGATCAGGCCCGCGTTCGGATCGAGCGCGCTCGGACGCGCTGAGGCGATGACGAGACGCACGCCGCGCCGGCGCACGCCCTTGCGGATGCGCAGATCCAGGATGGGCGCGTCGTCCTGCGGCTCGCAGCCGACGAGCAGGACGGTGTGGGCGAACTCGAGGTCGGGCACGGTGGCCTGAAGGGCCGGCGCGGCGAGGGCGCGCATGAGCTCCGCCGGGACCTGGGATCCCTCGCGCGAGTCGAGGTCGTTCGAGTTCAGGGCCTCCCGCATGAGGCGCTGGATCAGGAAGCCCTCCTCATTCGTGGCCTGCCCACCGACGAGCGCGCCGACCGCGCCCTTGTGGCGGGCCAGGCCGGCGGCGTCACCGAGCGCGCGCTCCCAGGAGACCGCTCGCAAAGTCCCGCCGTCGCGCACGAGCGGCTGCGTGATGCGCTCGTCGACGTGGATCGCCTGGTAGGCGAAGCGGCCCTTGTCGCACATCCAGCCGTCGTCGACGTCGTCATTGCCGTTCGGGCCGCCTCCGGTGGCCGCGCCGGTGGCGTCGCGGCTGCGCACGCGCATCACCTTCTCGTCGCGGACGGTGAACTCGACGTTGCACTGCGACGGGCACAGCGTGCAGATGCCGCCGGCCCCCTCGATGTCCCACGGCCGCGCCCGGAAGCGGTATGGGCGAGACGTCAACGCGCCGACCGGGCACAACTCGACAATGTTGCCGCTGAACGGAGCCACGTAGGGGTGGCCGTCGTGCGTGCCGACGAACGTGTGGGCGCCGCGCTCGGTGAAGATCAGCTGGTAGTCCTCGGATATCTCCTGCGAGAAGCGCACGCAGCGGTAACAGAGAATGCACCGCTCGCGATCGATCGCGACCAGCGGCGACAGGGCCAGCGGCTTCTCGAAGTGACGCTTGGGCTCGATGAACCGCGAGCGGCCCAAGCCCCAACCGAACGTGATGTCCTGGAGCGGGCACTCGCCGCCCTTGTCGCACACGGGGCAGTCGAGCGGGTGGTTGACGAGCAGGAACTCGACGATCGCGTTCTGGGCCGTGTGGACGCGGTCGGTCTGGGTGTGGACGACCATCCCGTCCTTGACCGGCGTCGAGCACGAGGTCTGGAGCTTCGGAATGCCCTCGATCTCGACCAGACACATCCGGCACGCGCCGACCGGACTGCCGAGCTTGGGCTCGTAGCAGAAGTACGGAATCTCGATGTCGCCCTGCTTGGCCGCGTCGACGAGCATCATGCCCTCGGGCGCGCGCACCTCGCGGCCGTCGATCGTCAGCTGGATGATGTTCTCGGGAGGGCGAGGCATGGCGGGGGATTTCTAGTGCACCGGGAAGGGTCCCGCGTGCTCGTCCGCGACCCCGACCGGGATCACGTCCGCTACATCCGCCCCCTCGGTACGCTCACGCGCCGCTTCGATCTCGGCTTCCAGCTCCGAACGGAACTTCTGGACCATCGCGCCAATCGGCATCGCCATCGCGTCGCCGAGCACACACAGGCAGTTGCCGATGATCTGCTCCTGGACCGAGGCCATGATGTCGAGGTCCATCGGAGT
>DATBYI010000475.1:0-7095 GCA_036513815.1 Solirubrobacteraceae bacterium | reverse complement strand
GGTCCAGATCGACCCGGAGAAGATCGGGCTGCTCATCGGCAAGGGCGGGGAGACGATCCGCGCGCTGCAGGAGGAGTTCGAGTCCCAGATCGACGTCAACGACGAGGGCATGGTGCTCGTCTACGCGGCCGACCGCGAGCGTGGTGACGCGCTGGTGGATCGGATCCGCTCGATGACCAAGGAAGTCGAGGTCGGCGACGAATTCACCGGCAAGGTCGTCAAGACCACCGCGTTCGGCGCGTTCGTCGAACTGTCCAAGGGCACCGACGGGTTGCTGCACATCTCGAACGTCGCCCCGGGCCGGCGGATCGCCTCGGTCGAGGAGGTCCTCAACAAGGGTGACGAGCTCAACGTGCGCGTGGTCGAGGTCGACCGCGAGCGCGGCCGCATCGGTCTGCGCCTGGCCGACGATCCGGAAATCGCCGGCAAGAGCGTCGAGGAGCTGGCCTCGGTCGGCACCGGCGACAGCGGTCCCCCGCGCCGTGAGCGCTCGGGCCGCGACGGCCGCGACGGACGCGACCGCGATCGTGGCCGCGGCGGACGCGACCGTGGCCGTGACGGCGACCGCCCCCGTGACGGCGACCGCCCCCGCGACGGCGCTCGCGACGCGGCCGGTGGCCGGGTGCGCGATCGCGACCCCGAGCGCCCGCGCTCCTAGGCGCTAAGTGCTCCAGCGGCACAGGCTGACCACGCTCGACTCGGGCGTGAGGATCGTGACGGAGGCGATGCCCTCCGTCCGGTCCGTGTCGCTCGGGTTCTGGATCGGGACCGGGTCGCGCTCGGAGTCAGACGACGAGGCGGGTCTGTCGCATCTCCTCGAGCATCTGCTGTTCAAGGGCTCGGAGAAGTACCAGTCGCTCGAGATCGACCAGATCTTCGACGGCATGGGCGCCGAGCTGAACGCCGGCACGGGCAAGGAGACCACCTCCGTGTATGCCCGGGTGATCGATGAGCACATGCCCGAGGCGTTCGACGTGATGGCCGACATGGTGTTCCGGCCCGCTCTGCGGGAGATCGACTCCGAGCGTGCGGTGATCCTCGAAGAGATCGCCATGTACGAGGACGACCCCCAGGAGAAGGTGTTCGACCTGCTCGGCGAGGCGGTGTTCGGCGAGCACCCCTTGGGCCGCGCGATCATCGGTCGGGCCTCGGTGATCGCCGAGACCCCGGCCGCGCAGATCGCTCGCTTCCACGCCGAGCGCTACCAGCCGCGGAACATCGTGATCGCGGCCGCCGGGGCGGTCGACCACGACGCGTTCGTGGAGCTCGCCGCCGCCTCGATCTCGCGGCGCACCGAGGAGCCGGTGCCGCAGCCGCTGCCCGCGCCGCCGACCGGCGGTGCACTGCGGCGCTTCGAGCGCAAGGACACCGAGCAGTACCACGTGTGCCTCGGCGGCCCGGGCCTGGCGCGCGACGACGAGCGGCGGTTCGCGCTCCGCGTGCTCGACAACGTGTTCGGCGGCACCTCGTCCTCAAGGCTGTTCCAGGAGGTCCGTGAGCGCCGCGGCCTCGCCTACGCCGTGTACTCGTTCACGAGCGCCTACAAGGACACGGGCCAGATTGGGCTTTACCTCGGGACTCGTCCCGACAACGTCAAGGAAGGTCTTGCCGTCGTCGGCGCCGAGCTTGCTCGCCTGCGCGAGGAGCCAGCCACCGCGGACGAGCTCGAGCGGGCCAAGGAGAACCTCAAGGGCCGCGTGGTCCTTGCGCTCGAGTCGACGAGCGCACGGATGAACCGCCTCGGCTCGGAGATCCTGGCCGGCCTGCCGCTCCTCTCGCTCGACGAGACGGTGGCGCGCATCGACGCGGTGACGCTCGACGACCTGGCCGGGCTGGTCGACGAGCTGTGGGCCCCCGAGCGGCTGTCGGCCGCCGGGATCGGACCCGACGAGGCACGCTTCGAGGAGGCACTCGCCGCCGTCGGTCCGGCGCTCGTGGAGAGCTCGTAGTGGCCGAGAGGCTCCGGGTCGCGGTGGCGGGCGCGGCCGGGCGGATGGGGGAGACCGTCTGCCGAGCGGTGGAAGGCGCCGAGGATTTGGAGCTGACCGGACGCGCCGACCCGGCGCTCGACACGCCGGTCGCCGACGTCCTGGCCGACGCCGACGTGCTCGTCGATTTCACCGTGCCGAGCAGCGCGGTGGCGAACGCCCGGGAGGCGGTCGCCGCCGGCGTGCACGTCGTGATCGGGACGACAGGGTTCGACCCCGCCGAACTGTCCGATTTGCAGGGCGCGAACATCTTTATCGCCCCCAACTTCGCGATTGGCGCCGTGTTGATGATGCAATTCGCCGTCCAGGCGGCGCGGCACATGGCCAAGGCGGAGATCATCGAGCTCCACCACGACCGCAAGGTCGACGCGCCGAGCGGGACGGCGGCCCGCACCGCGGCGCTGATCGGAGAGGCATCGGGCGGCGAGAAGCCGCCGATTCACTCCGTCCGCCTGCCCGGTCTCGTCGCGCACCAGGAGGTCATCTTCGGCGACGTTGGCCAGACGCTCTCCATCCGCCACGACTCGATCGACCGCGAGTCGTTCATGCCGGGTGTGCTGCTCGCGGTCCGCAAGGTCGGCGAGTTGACCGAGTCGCCCACTATCGGCCTCGAGCGGCTGTTGGGCGCTTGACGAGCTAGGCGGACGGGCGGGTCGGACCGGCCAGCACAGCCTGGACGACCTCGTAGTACCAGCCCGCGACCTCGTCCCGGCCGACCTCCGGATGGTCGAGCCACCAGTTGGCCAGCGACTCGCCGGCGCCGACGAGTGCGTGGGCAATCGCGTCGGACGCCGGCGGCGCGTAGCCGCGCCGCGAGCCGGGTCCGGCCTCGATCATCACGCGGATCGCCTCGGCTATCTGCTCGCGCAGGGCGGCGACGTTCTCGGCGATCGGACGGCTGGAGCCGACCTCGCCGAACAGCACCTTCCAACCGTCGCCGTGCTCCTCGACGAACGACAGGAACTCGGTGATCCGGGCCCGAAGTCGCGCACCGGGCGTGGGGCGCGTCGGGCGCGCTGACACGAGCCGCTCGAGCAACTCGCCCCCCGCCCGCCTGATGTAGGCGAGGTAGAGGCCTTCCTTGGAATCGAAGTAGGCATACAGCATCGGCTTGGACACGCCGGCTGACTCGGCGATCTCGTCCATCGGGGCCAGGTGGTAGCCGGCGCGTGCGAACACCGCTCCAGCCACGTCGAGGATCTCCTGCTCGCGCCGCTCGCGCGGCATCCCACGCGTTCCCACCCTCCGGCGCGTCCTCGACTCGGAGCCCTGAGCTGTCGCGGATTTTTGTGGCACGGACGGTTAGGAAAGGGAGCGATTGGATATTACTCACCAGTAGATGCCCGAGAAAGGCGCACCTCCAAACGTTCACCCGGT
Source organism: Solirubrobacteraceae bacterium (assembly GCA_036513815.1). Classification (GTDB taxonomy): domain Bacteria; phylum Actinomycetota; class Thermoleophilia; order Solirubrobacterales; family Solirubrobacteraceae; genus Palsa-465. Next base: position 3,730 of record DATBYI010000475.1, on the reverse strand, counting down.
TCAGCGTCGCGTGCTGAAGGCGCTCGAGTCCCTCAGCTCGCCGCTGCTGCCCGACGACTACCTCGAGCTGGTCAACCCGCTGTGGTCCACGCGCGAGCTGCGCGGTCGCATCCAGGAGGTCAGAAACGAGACCGCCCAGGCGGCGACGATTCTGATCAAGCCGGGCTACCGCTGGCCCGGCCACAAGCCGGGGCAGTATGTGCGGATCGGGATCGACATCGACGGCGTTCGGCACTGGCGTGCGTACTCGCTGACCTCCGATCCGTACCGCGAGGACGGCCTGATCAGCATCACGCCCAAGCGCGTCGACGAGGGCAAGGTGTCGCCCTACCTGGTCGGCAAGGCCAAGCCGGGGACGATCGTGTCGCTGTCGAAGATCGAGGGCGAGTTCGTGCTCGCCGACGAGCCGCCGAGCAAGCTGCTGTTTGTCAGCGCGGGCAGTGGGATCACACCGATCATGAGCATGCTTCGCCACCTCGACCACGCGCAGGAGATGCCCGACGTCGTGATGCTCCACTCCGCGCGCGAGTCCGACGAGGTCATCTTCGGAGACGACCTCCGCGGGCTGGCCGAGCGCTACGACCACTTCCGCCTCCACGAGCAGCTCACGCGCGAGAACGGTCGCATGGGGCCGCACGACCTCGACCGCCTGTGTCCGGATTGGCGCGAGCGCGAGGCCTACGTCTCAGGCCCGAACGACATGCTCGACGCGTTCACCGAGCACTTCGAGCGCGAGGCCGACTGCGACCGACTGCACGTGGAGCGGTTCCAGCCCATGCTCGGGCTTGGCCAGAACGGCGAAGGCGAGGGCGGGACGATCAAGTTCTGCATGTCCGGATGCGAAGCCGCGTCGGACGGCAGCGTGCCGATCCTCGTCGCCGGCGAGGAGGCGGGCCTCGAGCTGCCCTTTGGCTGCCGTGAAGGTATCTGCCACACCTGCGTTGGGGAGTTGCGCAGCGGGAAGGTCCGCGATCTCCGCAACGGCAAGGTGTACGGGCAGGAAGGCGAGGTCATCAGGACGTGCATAAGCGCGCCCGAGGGGCCGGTAGAGATCGATCTGTAATGAGCATCCCAACGACCCAGGGGGAGTGAATGGCGACCGCCATCGAAAACGGCCACCACGAAAACGGCCGCGTGACCATCGACGAGTCCGTGAGCCCGCTGCACCGCCTGACCCCCGAGCAGCTCGAGGCGATCGGGCGCGAGTTCGACGAGCTGCACGAGCAGGTCAAGGAGAGCCTGGGTGACCGGGACGCTCGCTACATCCGCTCGATGATCGCTCTCCAGCGGCGGCTCGCGCTGTTCGGACGGGTCGAGCTGGTCGCCTCCCGGTGGCGGGTTCCGTGGCTGCTCGGCGCCTCGACCCTCGGGATGGCCAAGATCCTCGAGAACATGGAGATCGGCCACAACGTCCTGCACGGGCAGTGGGACTGGATGAACGACCCTGTCATCAACTCGCGCGCCTGGGACTGGGACACCGCGTCGACGGCCGAGGCATGGCGCCACTCCCACAACTACATCCACCACACGTTCACGAACATCCTCGGCAAGGACCGCGACCTCGGCTATGAGATCATGCGGATCGACCCCGAGCAGAAGTGGTATCCGTTCTACCTGCTCCAGCCGATCTACAACATCGCGCTGGCCATGCTGTTCGAGTGGGGCGTGGCCGTCCACGATCTCGACTTCGAGGCGATCCGCAAGGGCGAGAAGAGCAAAGAGCAGGTACGCAAGGAGCTCAAGGGGATCGTGGGCAAGGCCCGGACTCAGATCCAGAAGGACTACGTCGCCTGGCCGCTGATCAGCGGGATCGTCATGACGCTGATCGAGGTCGCGTACTTCAGCGCCAAGGAGGAGCTCGAGCGACGGCGCGAGCCCACGGGCGCGCTGAAGAACGGGTTGAAGAAGGTCCGCCGCTCCCGCGCCCAGTCGAGCAGCAACGTGCTGCGGCGCATGGTCGAGCGCCGCTCGTTCCGCGAGCCGTTCCGACGCACCCTGACCGCGAACATCGCCGCGAACCTGATTCGCAACGTCTGGTCCTACGCGATCATCTTCTGCGGCCACTTCCCCGATCAGACGTTCACGTTCACCGAGGAGGAGACCGCGGACGAGAGCCGGGGCGCCTGGTACGTGCGTCAGCTCACCGGCGCCGCCAACATCGACGGCGGTCCCGTGTTCCACGTGATCAGCGGCAACCTCGGCTACCAGGTCGAGCACCACCTCTATCCGGACATGCCCAGCACCCGTTACGGTGAGATCGCCCCCAAGGTCCGCGAGATCTGCCAGCGCTACGGGCTGCCCTACAACTCGGGGCCGTTCCACCAGCAGCTGGGGATGGTTCAGCGCACGATCATCCGGCTGGCCTTCCCAGGCGGCAAGCACCGCCCCAAGCCCGGCGCCTACCAGGGACCGCTGGTCCGCGGCAAGGGCGAGAGGGCTTCGGCGCCGGCCGGCGCGAGTGCGGCCTCGGGCTGAGCGAGCGCCCGCGGGAAGAAACTTCAGCCTGGCGCCAGTTTCTTCCCACCGGCCATATGGCCGAACAAACGTCACAGAGTTTGTGCAGTTGGCCGCTTGCGCCAGACGTGACGAGCGCTATGGTGGTTGTGAGCGCTAACGGACAACACAGGAGGTCGTCATGGCGTGGAAACGGAGCTTTCTCGTGGTGGCAAATGTGACGGCGACCTCTGAGGAGCTGATCACCGTCCTGCGTGAGCGCGCCGTCGGCGAGCCGGCCAGCTTCACGGTGATCATTCCCGCGACTCCGTTCGGCGGGGGGCGCGCCGCGGCGCTACAGAAACTGCAGGAGGCGCTCGAGCAGCTGCGCGCGGCCGGCCTCGAGGCCGAGGGCCACGTCGGAAACGCCGACCCGATTCTCGCCGTCACCGACGTCTGGGATCCCAAGCGCTACGACGAGATCATCGTCTCGACGCTGCCGATGCGCTTCTCGAAGTGGCTCCACGCCGGCCTGCCCGAGCGGATCGGCAGGCTGACCGACGCTCCGGTCACCCATGTGGTCGCCCATCCGCCCCGGCCCGAGCCGGAGCTCGCGTCACCGCCGGTGCGCCCGGACAAGGCGATGGGGCCGCTGTCGGTGCTCGCGTGGGGCGCCCGCAAGGACTGACTCGCCTCCGCCAGCGACCGGGCAGGGCCCAGGGGCGCCGTCTCCCCTGCGATAATCGACACGAATGCGCGTGGATTTCGGTTCCATCCTGACCGCGATGGTCACTCCGTTCGACGCCGACGGGCGCGTCGACGAGGACAGCGCCGTCGAGCTCATGCGCCATCTGGTCGAGCACGGCTCGGACGGATTGGTCATCTGCGGGACGACCGGCGAGGCCTCGACGCTCGACGACGAAGAGCACCTGGGCATGATTCGTCTCGCCGTCGAGGAGATGAAGGACGAGTGCACGATCGTTGCCGGCGTCGGCTCGAACGACACGCGCCACGCGATCCATTTGACCGAGCGCGCGACCGAGATCGGGCCCGACGCGCTGCTGCACGTCAATCCCTACTACAACCGCCCGAGCCGGCGCGGGATTGTCCGCCACTTCGAGGAGGTCTGCCGCGCCACCGACCTGCCGATCGTGCTCTACAACATCCCCCAGCGCACCGGGTCGGATATGCCCAATGACCTGCTCGCCGAGCTCGCCCAGCTCGAGAACATCGTCGCGGTCAAGCAGGCCAACCCGGCCAACCTGGCCAAGGTCGACGGGCTGCGGATCTACGCCGG
>DATBYI010000474.1:0-5417 GCA_036513815.1 Solirubrobacteraceae bacterium | reverse complement strand
AACATGCGGCAGGAGATCGCGCATGAGATGCAGATGATCGACTACAACGAGGGCGGTTACATCATCCCGTTCTTCCCCGCTGTGATCGATGGTTACGCGACGCACGTCAACGGGATCGTCCAGTCGAAGACCGGCTCGTCGTTCAACAACTGGGACTTCGAACACGTGTGGTTGTCGTAGGCGAGGTGAGTGAACGGTGAGCGCCGCCACCGAACTACAGGCAGCCGGGGAAGCCCGCTGGTGGCTGAGTCGCGGGGGTAATCATCCGATCGCGCGCCTGATCGTCGTGCGCCTGGCTCTCGGCGTGGTGACGCTGTGGGCGGTCACCATCGTGATCTTCCTGGCCACCCAGGCGCTCCCGGGTAACGCGGCCTACGCCGTGCTCGGCCACAGCGCCACGCCGCAGCGGCTGCACGCCCTGGAGGCGCAGCTGCACCTGAACCGCTCGCTCGTCAGTCAGTACGGCTCGTGGATCGGCGGGGTGGTGCACGGCAACTTCGGCACCTCGCTCGCCAACGGCGAGAAGGTCTCGACGCTGATCGGCCCGCGGATCGTCAACTCAGCTGCGCTCGTCATCGCCGCCGGCGTGATCGGCACGCTGGTCGCCGGGATCCTCGGGTTGATCGCAGCCGCGAAGCGCGACAGCTGGTTTGACCACATCACGTCGGTCGTCCTGCTCGCCATCACCGCCCTGCCTGAGTTCGTCGTCGCGATCGCGCTGGTGATCCTGTTCTCCGTGGTGGTCCTCCACGCGCTCCCGGCGACGTCGACGATCCCGCCCGGATCGCACCCGTGGAACAACATCAAGGCGCTGATTCTGCCCGTCGCCACGCTGGCCATCGTGATCGCCCCCTACATCTTCCGGATGGTGCGGGGGTCGATGATCGAGGCCATGGAGAGCGACTACGTCGAGATGGCCAAGCTCAAGGGGCTCAAGCGCTGGCGGGTCATGCTCGTGCACGCGCTCCCCAACTCGCTGCCGCCGATCATCCAGGTCATTGGCCTCAATCTCCTGTACCTCGCGGGAGGCATCGTCGTCGTCGAGTACGTGTTCAACTACCCGGGGGTCGGGGCCGCGCTGGTCGACGCCGTCGACAACCGCGACATCCCGATGATCCAGTTCATCGTGCTCATCCTGGCCGCCTTCTACGTGCTGGTGAACATCGTCACCGACGTGATCGCGCTGATGGCCACCCCCCGACGGAGGGTGGCGCGATGAGCTCGCGGCGCGAGTGGCTGGTGATCCTCAAGCGCGCGTTGCGCACACCACGCGGTTATATCGGCCTCACCGTGGCCGGGCTCGTCGTACTGATCGCGATCTTCGGGCCATGGCTCGCTCCTCACAACCCGACGCAGACGGTGACCGAGACGTTCGGGACGCCCGGCGGGGGCAACGGACTGCTCGGAGGCGATGCGATCGGTCGCGACGTCTTCAGCCGCGTGCTCGCCGGCGGGCGAACACTCCTCGGTGTCGCGGCGGCGGCAACCCTGCTCGGCGTCGTCATCGGCGTTCTGCTCGGCGTCACCGCCGCCTATGTGGGCACGTGGAAGGACGGCTTGATCATGCGCGTGGTCGACGTCTTCCTGGCCTTCCCGCAGCTCGTATTCGCGCTGCTCCTGGTCAGCGTGGCCGGCACGCACACGTGGCTGCTGATCCTGGCCGTCGGCATCTCGCACGCTCCGCAGGTCGCCCGCGTCGTGCGCGCCGCCGCCCTCGACGTGTGCGAGCGAGACTTCGTCAAGGCGGTCGAGCTCTACGACACGCCGTCGCTCCGGGTGATGATGGGCGAGGTGCTGCCGAACATCCTCTCGGTCGTGATGGTCGAGCTCGGGTTGCGCTTCACATACTCGATCCTGATCATCGCGGGGATGAGCTTCCTCGGCTTCGGGCTCCAACCGCCTGCCCCGAACTGGGGACTGATGATCAACGAGAACCGGATTGGGCTCGTCGTCAATCCGTGGGCGGTCATCGTGCCGGCCGGGCTGATCGCGGTCCTGACCGTCGGCTTGAACACGTTCACCGACGCGATCGCCCGCGCCTCACTCGGCGTGGACCGGCCGGTCGAGGAGGCGGCCGTGATCACCCCCGTACAGCTGGGGCTCGAGTGATGACCGACGTCCACGAGCCCGCCGCCGGCGCGCCGCTCCTCTCGGTCGAGTCGCTGCGTGTGGTGGTGAGCGGCACCGGCGCCGACGTGGTCGACGACGTGTCGTTCGCGGTGCGAGCCGGCGAGGTCATGGGGCTCGTGGGCGAGTCGGGATCGGGCAAGACCACGGTCGCCCTCGCCCTGATGGGGCACACCCGGCGCGGGCTGTCCATCGACGGCGGGAAGGTATTGCTCGACGGCCGCGACATCCTCGTGCCGAACACCGATCTGCGCGAGCTACGCGGGGCGTCCGTCGCCTACGTCGCGCAGGACCCGGTCAGCGCCCTGAATCCGGCGCTCAAGGTCGGCACGCAGCTGCGCGAGATCTTTGACGCGCACCCCAATGTGCGGCCGTCCGAAGGTGGCGTCGACGGCCGCATCGCCGACGTGCTGGCCGACGTGCGTCTCGACTCGCTCGACGCGGTCCTCCAGAGCTACCCACACCAGCTTTCCGGTGGGCAGCAGCAGCGCGTGATGCTCGCGATGGCGTTCGCGTGCCGCCCCAAGCTGATCGTGCTCGACGAGCCGACGACCGGGCTCGACGTGACCACCCAGCGTCACATCCTCGAGACGATCCGGACGCTGTGCGGCCGCTACCAGGTCGGCGCGGTGTACGTGAGCCACGACCTCGCCGTGGTGGCCGACATCGCCAGCACGATCGGGATCATGTACGCGGGGCGGTTGATCGAGTACGGGCCGGTCAGTTCGGTCTTCCGCGCCCCGGCTCATCCTTACACGCGCGGGCTGCTGCGCGCGATCCCCGACCCCGCGCGTGCGCACGTGCTCGAAGGCATGGACGGTCAGCCGCCGCGGCCCGGGTCCCGGCCGACGGGGTGCTACTTCGCCCCGCGCTGCCCGTTCTCCGAAGCAGCGTGCGCGGAGGGCTTCCCGCTGCCGGTGGCGATCGGATCGGGGCATTGGGCCCGCTGTCGCCGCGCCGAGGAGATCACGCTGCTCCCGCCGCTCGGCGAGCTCCCCGAGCGTGATCACAGCGGCAAGCGCGAGGGAACCGCACCGCTGCTCGAGGTGAGAGGGCTCGACGCCCAGTACGGCGAGAAGCCCGTCCTGTTCGACGTTTCGCTCGACGTGCGGCCGCACCGCTGCCTCGCGGTCGTGGGCGAGTCCGGCGCCGGCAAGACGACGTTCGCTCGCTGCCTCGTCGGCCTGCACTCGCACTGGACCGGCGAGATGTCCTTCGCCGGCGAGCAACTGTCAAGCGACCGGCGCAAGCGCAGCCGGGAGCAGATCCGGCGGATGCAGTACGTCTTCCAGAACCCCTACACGTCGTTGAACCCGCGCAAGACGGTGGGACAGCTCGTCGAGCAGCCGCTCCGCGAGCTGCTCGACATCGGCGGCAGCGAGCGGCGCGAACGAGTCGTGACGGCGCTCGAGGAGGCCGCGCTCAACGCCTCCTACGCAACCCGCTACCCCGATCAGCTCTCGGGCGGCGAGCGCCAGCGCGTGGCCATCGCGCGAGCGCTCGTGGTGGAGCCGGAGCTGCTGATCTGCGACGAGGTGACCTCGGCGCTCGACGTCTCCGTGCAGGCCGCGATCGTCGAGCTGCTGCACCGTCTCCAGGTCACCCGTGGCTTGACGCTCGTGCTGATCACCCACAACCTGGCCCTCGTGCGGAGCATCGCCGACGATGTGGTGATCCTGCGCGACGGGCGCGTGGTCGAGCAGGGACAGAGCGTGCTCGACAATCCGCAGTCGGAGTACGCCGTGCAGTTGCTGGCCGACGTGCCCACCCTTTCGCTGGCCGCACGTCCGTGACGCCGGAGGTGTACGCGGAGCTCGACGGGATGGCTGTCGCCGAGGCGGTGCGCCGTCGTGAGCACTCCGCCGTCGAGGTGGCGGAGGCGGCCCTCGCGCGGATCGCCGCGCTGGACGGCGAGCTCGGAGCGTTCACCGTGACACTGGCCGAAGCGGCGCTCGACACGGCGAAGGCGACCGACGCGGCGGTGGCGCGCGGCGAGGAGGTCGGGCCCCTGGCCGGCGTGCCGGTGTCGATCAAGGACGTCGTATGGATGCGCGGTGCCCCCGCCACCAACGGCTCGCTCGCTCTGCGCGACTTCGTACCCGACGTCGACTGCGTGCCGGTGGCGCGGCTGCGCGAGGCCGGCGCGACGATCGTTGGCAAGACCAACAACCCGGAGTTCTGCTACCGCGGCTACACCGACAACGCGCTGTGGGGACTCACGCGCAACCCGTGGAACCCTGAGCGCACGCCGGGCGGGTCGAGCGGTGGCGCCGGCGCGTCGGTGGCGGCCGGAATGACCCCGCTGGCGATAGGAACCGACGGCGGCGGTTCGGTGCGTATCCCCGCCTCCTACTGCGGGCTCGTCGGGGTCAAGCCGACGTTCGGCCTCGTGCCCAAGGAGCCCGGGTTCCCGGGCTGGAAGACGCTGTCGATCATCGGGCCGCTGACGCGCACCGTGCGTGACGCCGCCCTCATGTTGGGCGTGATTGCGGGCGTCGATCCGGGAGACGACATGTCCTACATCGGTGGCGACCGCGACTTCGTCGGCGCAGTCACGGCCCACGATTTGTCCAGCCTGCGTGTCGCCTACTCGGCTGACGGCGGGTTTGCTGCCGTCGACCCCGTCGTCCGGCGCGCGTTCGCCGACGCCGTCGAGCGGTTCGCGGCGGCGACCGGCGTGACGCCGGTGGAGGCACACCCGGCGCTCGGCGATCCGATGGCTCTGTGGGAGCTCATCGCCGGGGCCGAGGGGTTCGCGTCGGAGGGGCCGCTACTGGCCGAGCACGAGGCCGAGATGACGCCGGGCACCGCGGACATCATCCGGGCCGGCGACATTCCTGCAGTCACGTACATCAACGGAATGCACGAGCGCGGGCGCTATACGGCCGCGTGGTCGGAGTTCTTCGAAACCTACGACCTGCTGCTCAGCCCGACGATGCAGAGCACGGCGTTCGCAGTCGGCCTCGACGGTCCGGAGGTGATCGAGGGGCGGCGATTCGCGCCGGACGACGGTTCCTGGGCCAGTCTCGTCGTGGCGGCCAACCTGACGGGGCAGCCCGCCGTGACCGTACCCTGCGGGCTCGGCGACGACGGGTTGCCGATCGGCCTTCAGATCACGGCGCGGCGGTTTGAGGATGCGCTGGCGCTGCGAGCCGCGGCCGCGTGGGAGGCGGTGGCGCCGTGGCCCCGGCTGGCTCCGGCGTACCGGAGCGAGTAACCGCACGTTCGCGCGCCGCCAGCGGACGGCCGTGGCGAAAAAGGCACGTATAACGTGCAAAATCCGCCACGCC
>DATBYI010000473.1:0-2893 GCA_036513815.1 Solirubrobacteraceae bacterium | reverse complement strand
GAGCGCGACCAGCAGGGCAAGCTCGCCGCCGCGGCGGAACGGGCGCGGATCGCGCGCGAGCTCCACGACGTCGTCGCGCACAACCTCACGGTGATGATCGCGCTCTCGGACGGGGCCGCCTACGCCCTCCGCGACGATCCGAGCGAGGCCGAGCAAGCGCTCGAGACCGCCTCCCGCACGGGGCGACTCGCGCTGGCCGAGATGCGACGCCTGCTTGGAGTGCTCCGCGACCAGGACGAGGCGGCCGCGCCCGATCGAGACCCGCAACCCGGTGTGCCGGAGATCGACGACCTGATCGAGCAGGTGCGCGCCGCCGGGCTTCCTGTGAGCTACCACGCGTCGCCCGAGGCCCGTGCCCTGCCCAATGGGATCCAGCTGACCGCTTACCGGATCGTGCAGGAGGCACTGACCAACACGCTCAAGCACGCCGGGCTGTCGGCCACGGCCGAAGTCGAGCTGCTCGCGACCGACACCGACGTCCGAATCTCGGTCAGCGACACCGGATCGACGACGGCGCCGGCGAACGGGAACGGCGGCTCCGGCCTGCGCGGGATGCGCGAGCGGGCCGCCGTATATGACGGGATCGTCGAGGCCGGTCCACGCCCCCAGGGCGGCTGGCGCGTTGAGGCGCAACTGCCGCGTCGATAAGGCGCCGCCGTCACGCGCCACCGAGATTTTCCAATGCCCCCCACCAGAATCCTCCTCGTAGACGACCAGCCCATGCTCCGGATGGGCTACCGGATGGTGCTCGACGCCCAGCCCGACCTGAACGTCGTCGGAGAGGCCGAGAACGGCCTCGAGGCCGTCGCGCAGACCGCGCGCCTGCAACCGGACGTCGTGTTGATGGACGTGCGAATGCCGACCCTGGACGGCGTGCAGGCGACCGAGCGGATCGTCGCCTCGGGCAGCCCGTCTCGAATCATCATCCTCACCACCTTCGACCTCGACGAATACGCCTACGGCGCGCTCCGGGCGGGAGCGAGCGGCTTCCTACTCAAGGACGCCCCCCCACCCGACATGCTCTCGGCGATCCGGGCCGTGGCCACCGGCGATGCGGTGGTGGCGCCCAGCGTGACGCGGCGACTGCTCTCTCAATTCGCCCAGCACCTACCGGGCCCTGACCCGGAAAGCGACGAGCCCGATCCGCGCGTGGAGTCGCTGACCCCGCGCGAGCGCGAGTTGCTGATCGAGGTCGCCCGCGGCCTCTCGAATGCGGAGATCGCCGAGCGGCTCGTCCTGTCCGAGGCGACGGTGAAGACGCACGTCGGGCGAATCCTCGGCAAGCTCGGGCTGCGCGACCGCGTGCAGATCGTCGTCTTCGCGTACGAGACAGGCCTGGTGCGCCCGTCGGGCTAACACCCCGCGTTCAGGCGTCCCCGAGCAGTCAAATCAACCGATCACACCTCGACGACCACCGGCAGCACCATCGGCCGGCGGCGGAGGCGGTCGTAGACGAACGCGGCCAGATCATCGTGGAGCTCCTGCTGGAGCATGTCGATCTCGCGCACCCCGTCGTGCGCGGAGTTGGCCAGCGAGCGCTCGACCTCGGCGCGGATGTCCTCGACGAGGCTGTCGGCCTGCTCGACGAACGGAACGCCGCGGAAGATCACCTCGGGCGGGACGACCGACTCGCCGCTCTGCTCCGAGACGGTCGCCACCACGATGAAGATCCCGTCGGCGGACAGCATCCGGCGGTCGCGCAGCGCCACGTCGGCGGGATCGCCGATGTCGACCCCGTCCACGAAGATCATTCCGGACTGTTCCGGGTCGCCGTAGCGTGCACCGGCATCGTCGATCTCGAGCGGCAGGCCGTTCTCACCCCGGAACACGTCCTCGGGCTCGATCCCGACCGCTCCGGCCAGCTCGGCGTGCAGGCGGATCCGCTTGTAGTCGCCGTGGACCGGCATCACGTAGCGCGGCTTGACGAGGTTCAGCATCAGCTTGAGCTCCTCGGCGTACCCGTGCCCGGAGGCGTGCACGGGCGCCTCCCGCGTCGTGATCACCTCGCAGCCGATGTGGAACAGGCGATCGACCGTCTCGTTCACCGCCCGTTCGTTTCCAGGGATCGGAGTGGCCGAGAACACCACCGTGTCGCCGCGGTGCAACTTGATCATCCGGTGGTCGTTGTGGGCCATCCGGCGCAGCGCGGACAGCGGCTCGCCCTGTGACCCGGTGGAGATCACCACGATCTTCTCGTCCGGCCAATCCTCGACCTCCTGGGGCGGGATCAGCGTCCCCTCGGGAAACTCGACGTGACCCAGTGAGCGCCCGATGTTCACGTTCTTGCGCATCGAGCGGCCGACCAGGGAGACCTTGCGCCCGAGCTGGGCGGCGGCGTCGATCACCTGCTGCACGCGGTGGATGTTCGACGCGAAGCTGGTCACGATGATGCGGCCAGGCGCGTGCGAGAACACCTCCAGCAGGTGCGGGCCCACGGTGCGCTCGGAGGGCGAGAAGCCGGGACGGTCGGCGTTGGTCGAGTCGCCGCACAACAGCAGCACGCCCTCGCGCCCCAACTCGGCCAGGCGCGAGACGTCGGCCGGGTCACCGTCAACGGGCGTCTGGTCGAACTTGTAGTCGCCCGTGAGGAGCACCGTTCCGAGCTCGGTGGTGAGGGCCACCGCGCACGAGTCGGGGATCGAGTGCGTCATGTGTACGAACTCGAGCCGGAACGGACCCAGGTCGAGCTGCTCCCCCGGGCGGACGTCCTCCAACGCCACGTCGCGCAGCTTGTGCTCGTCGAGCTTCGAGCGCGCCATCGCCATCGTGAGGCGGCCGCCGTACACGGGCGGGGTGTGGTCGAGCTCGCGGAGCACCCAGGGCAGCGCACCCAGATGGTCCTCGTGCCCGTGCGTGACAACGATCGCCTCGATGTCGCGCGCGCGGTCGCGGA
>DATBYI010000472.1:0-5498 GCA_036513815.1 Solirubrobacteraceae bacterium | reverse complement strand
ACCACTGGCAGCCAACGGCACACAGTCCCGCGGGCGCAACCCCCGAGACAGAGGCGTCGAGAGCGTCACCGCCGGGATGGACCTGCCCCGGTTTCCCGCGACAGCACGGCGCATCCTGCGCGCTGTATCGCGCTAACTAATCTGAGGGAGGTACCAACGCCGTGGAACGCTCGGAGTTCCTCGGCTTCGGCACACGCAGGGAGCCCGACCTGGTGACTGTTCGGCCACGGGAGCGTGAGGTGCCGGGCGCTTGCTCGTGTCGCTCCGGCCGCCGCTCTGCAAGCGGTTTCGCGACTCGACTACCAGCAAACGGTGTCCCCGAGGATGTCGGCGCGCTCGTTGCTATGCGCCTTAGACGACAGCCAGCTGATCGGATGGCCGGTGGCTGCTCTTGTGAGCGAGCGGGAGCGCGGCGGCCATCGATCGTCTCTTCTCAGGTGGGTGAGTTTCACCCTGGGGTGGGTTGGCGCACGCGCCCGGTGAGGTGATCCTCCCCTGAGCGGGAAAGTCCGTCGGCTCCGCTCCGGGTGCCTCGGGCAATCAGCCAGTTACCGAAGGAGGTAGACATGCACAGGTTCTTCACAGGGGCATCGATCGCCGTCGCCGTTCCGGCCGTGGCACTGACGATCGCAGCGTCCCCAGCGCTCGCGGCGACCGGGCAGGTGGCGCTCACCGCGGGCGCCGGTCAGACCCAGATGGCGCCGTTGCCGGACGCCGCCGGCTGTTACGTGCCGGACGGCGCCAACTGGCGCACGGTCGACTGTCTCACCCAGGCGTACATCGCCGACCACGTCCGCCGCCCGGAGGTCCTCGACGGTATCGGCGGGACGACGGTCAACGGCAACACTGCTGGGCGGTTCACCATCGGCGTGATCTCGGCCAAGCCGCTGCCGAACACGCCCGACGTCGACCTCGACACCGGCACGGGGCAACTCGACGATTACAGCCTCCAGGACAACGCGTTCTTCTTGGGGAACAACTGGAACGTCGACAGCGTGCAGTTCACCCAGCAGATCCAGGACGGGAACGACTCTGTCTGCGTCTGGCAGGTCGACGTCGCCACCCAGAACTACCAGAACGGAACTTCGTGCGTCCAGCCCTCATACGACGGCAGCGCCCCCGGCGGGATCGTCGAGGGGTTCTCTTGGGATGGTCTCCTCGGCACCGTCGTGCAGACGCTTAAGGGCACCATCGAAGGCGTCGTGATAACAGCCGACGTCTACGGGCTAGGGTCGGGCGACCACTGGAACAACAACAGCGGCTCGATCCTCGGTTCCGGTGGCGGATCCGAAGCGTTCTTCTCCGGAGGTACCGAGATGGAGATCGACGAGCAGGCCAGCAGCTGCCAGAACGAGATCGGCCCCCTGCCGCTCCCGGTCACCTGCAAGCCGCGGCCGGTGCAGCCACTGGCGTATACGGGCTATTCCCCCGGACCGATGACCCAGATCGGCGACGACGACTGGTCCACCCAGGAGACCAACGACCTGACCCCCGTGATCGGCCCGCCGCCGGCGGACCTGCCCACAGTCCAGTATCCCAACCCGTACACCGCGGAAATCTCGTACGTCGCGACGCCCGGCGGAATCTGCTCGACCGGCACGCCGCCGTCCTGCGAGTAGCGAACACATCCGCGAGCCAATGTGTGCCGCGCCCACCCGGGGCGCGGCACGCCCATCTCGTCTGTCCCGGGACGCCGGCGAAGCGACGACCCGCACCACCGCCGCGAAATAATCGCCCAAGCACGAGACCGCGCCGGTCACTGTGGGACGAGAGCACTCGCAGACGACGAGCCCCGGGCATGATTAACGCCGCCGTGGGACGCCTCTACCGCACGCCGGCTGATGGGCGCTGGAGGAGCCCGGTGCATCCGCTGCCAGCCGGATTCCGCTCCGCCTCGCTCCCAGCCACGCGGGACGACGCTGCCGGTCCGGGACGATTGGGAGGCCTGGCCAAGAGCGACGGTGACATACCCGCTCCGCCCGAACGAGCGACAGCGCCGTGGTCGCCGACCCGCGGCAGCCAGGCGATCGTGCCGTGCGGCTGGCGATACACACGTCGTGTCGTCCAAGCGGCAGAGTCCGTCGCGCCCGACAATCACTGCGTTCAGGACGAATCGCACAAGCCCGCGCCAGGCTCGGCAGCGTTCTGCTCGGCGAGCACAACAGCCACCAGCGAGCCGACCAACCCACCGTCCCTCCCAGAAAATCGCGACAGACCCAGACGACCGCGCAGGGCGGACCAAACAGAGGTACGGAACTGCTTACCGATGGGGTCCTGAGCCGAGACCCAGCCAGCGCCCGGTGCTGCCGCTCCAGTGGCCGAGCGGTCACCAGGTCGGGCGCTGTGGTGCTGCCGGTCCGGACGATCTCGACAGCGACGTCGAGCGACTTGACGAGACGCCCGCCTTCCTGGGCGAGCAGAAGTACGACCTGGCGGGTGCGTACTCGGATTCGGCTAACCCTCGCTGATGCTTGCCACGAATCTGGGAAGTCCGCCCGGCCGCGGTCTCCAAGCCGTCGATCTCTTCTTCTGCTCGTGCGAAGCGGGCACGAGGTGGGCAGTCAGTGCGGCTACCGCTCGCCAAGGCGGAAGCAGGCGGCGGAGCCTGTGCCTCGCTTGGGGCTGCGTGCGTCGATTTATTGGCGGATCATGGCTTGGGCGAAGTGGGCTTCGTGGCGGGGCTGGTGGGTGTCGTGGTCGGGGTGGAAGTCGGGCTTTTGGTCGAAGTCGACGCGGATGATCGTCCCGGTGAACTCGGCGTTGGTGTCGTATTCGTCGGTGACGCGCGCTCCCTTGTCCCAACCGATGTCGAAGGTTTCGTCCATCGAGTAGCCGACGGTGCAGGTATGGGGGATCTCCCCTTCGGCGACTTTCTGGTCGCCGACGAACAGGCGTCCGGTGCCGCCTGCGCCCATTGGCTCGTTGCCGGTTTTCTCGAACTCGTAGCGGACCAGGTGGCGGCCGGGTGCAAGCGCGTCGGTGGCGCGGATGTATGTGAACGCAGGGCCGGGATAGCAGTAGACGAAACTCGGCACGGAGTGATTGAGGTACAACGCCCAGCCTGAGGAGTCGCTGCCGATGACCGCGATCGGCCCATGGGCTCCACCGTCGGGAATCTCGATCTCGGCACTTGCCGCCCAGGACCGGTTGAGGGTGTCCGGAGCGGAGAACGGCTGGATGCGGATGGCGCCCTCATAGAACGTGAGCAGCTCATGCTCGGCGTACAGGCCAGCACGGCCGAGCGCGCGCGAGTAGAAGCGGTCGTCGAGCGGGAGCACCTGGTATTTCCCCGCCTCGGCCCACCACAGCTGAATCAGCTCCAGGGCCTTCTGGACGATCGGATCGTCGAGATTCGCGCTGTCGCGGCCCTTCATCAGGTCGTTGGACTCTGAGGGGTCCTCTTCGAGGTTGTAGAGCTCCCAGTGATCCTGATCGAACCCCCAGGCCGCCTTGTTCTCCCAAGGCTTGCGGCCGTGGTAGGTCGCGATCTTCCAGCCGTCGTGGATCAGACCGCGATTGCCCATCATCTCGTAGTACTGGGTCGTGTGGACGGTCTTGGCATCGGGGTCCTCGAAGGAGTAGTTCATCGCGTATCCCTCGACCGGCTCCTGCTGCACCGAGTTGACGAATCGCGGCGCCTCGACGCCGATCGCCTGCAGGATGGTCGGGACGACATCGGTGACGTGGTGATACTGGTGGCGCAGCTCGCCCTTGGCCTTGATGCCCTGCGGCCAATGCACGACCAGCGGGTTGCGCACTCCGCCGAAGTGGGTGTACTGCTTGCACAGCTGGAACGGGGTGTTGCCGGCCATCGCCCAGCCGACCGGGTAATGGTTATAGGAGCCGGGCTGGCCGAGGCGGTCGATCCGGTCGAGATTCTGCTCGACCGTCTCACCGCCGATGGTCACGCTCTGCTCATTGAACAGACCCTCCAGACCACCCTCGCCCGATGAGCCGTTATCGCCGACGAACACGAAGATCAATGTGTTATCGAGCTGGCCGGTCTGCTCGAGCGAGTCGATCAGCCGACCGATCTGCGCGTCGGTGTACTCCATGTAGCCGGCATACAGCTCCGCCATCCGCGCGAATAGCCGGCGGTGATCCTCGGGCAGCTCGTCCCACTTCTGGACTCCCTCGAGCATCGGCGTCAGCTCCGTGTGCTCGGGCAGGATCCCCATCTCCTTTTGGCGCGCGAGCGTTTGCTCGCGATAGGCGTCCCAGCCGGAGTCGAACACCCCCTCGTAGCGGTCCGCCCATTCGGGCCAGATGTGATGCGGCGCGTGCATCGCCCCGAACGCCAACCACGCAAACCACGGCCGCTCAGGCGCCAGCGAGCGATGCTCCGAGGTCCACGTGATCGCGCGATCGACCAGGTCCCGGGACAGGTGGTAGCCGTCCTCGGGCTGCTCGGGCGGATCCACCGGCTCCCGGTCGAGAAACAGTTTGGGCTGCCACTGATCGCTATCGCCGCCCAAGAATCCATAGAAGCGGTCAAAGCCGAACACGCTCCCGACCGGCCAGCGGTCGTACGGCCCGGCCAGCGAGGTCTCCTCCGACGGGGTGTTGTGCCACTTGCCCAGGCAGAAGCTCGTGTAGCCGTGTTGGTGGAGCATCGCCGGGATCCCCGCCTTGTTCTGGGGCTGGCGGGCGTTGTAGCCGGGGAAGCCGGTCGCCATCTCGGTGATCGCCGCCATCCCTACCGAGTGGTGGTTGCGACCGGTGATCAGGGCCGCCCGCGTGGGCGAACACAGCGCCGTGGTGGTGAAGTTCGTGTAACGCAAGCCGTTGTCGGCCAATCGCTGGATGTTCGGCGTGCGGATCGCCCCACCGAACGTGTCGATCCACCCGAACCCGATGTCATCGATCACGACGCACAGAACGTTAGGCGCACCCTCGGGCGCCGTCGGCGGCATCGGAAACGCGGGCTCCGAATCCTCCCAAGTGCGCCCGACCTGCCCCGGAAACCGCTCGCCCTCACGATACGTTTTCATCAAAACTCCCTTCCCCAACTTGCTCACATCACGACCGCAGACGGTCGGCCCGAGCCGGGTGACGACGCATCACCCAACCCGGGTGATCCGCAGGACCCCCCGCGCAACAGCCCAGACCGCCTCAAAGCAGCCAGCGGCGATCCCGTCAGACTGCCGCAACCCCAGGCGATCCGAGCGAGCTAGAGCCGGCTCGAGCCGCTCTTGCTAAGGACGACTTCCACCAGTGATCCCGGGCCGCGTCGTGTCGCTCCTCGTTCGCGAGGCGGAGCGGAAGTCGACCGTCGCTGACCGCGGTGCTAGCTCATCGCTCCTTTCGCCGCCGGTCTGCAAACGAAGCGTCGCTTCCGTTAAGGACGATGAGGAGCACTGATTGCGTGGCTTCCGCAACCGGGCGGCTAGGCGGCAGCAGCCGAGCTCGCCAGCGCCCGGTGAACTCCTGCCCGCGTTCGGCCCGGCTCGGTTAGAGCAGGCAGCAACCTGTCCGCTCTCCAGAGGAGGGAGCCATGC
>DATBYI010000471.1:0-2670 GCA_036513815.1 Solirubrobacteraceae bacterium | reverse complement strand
AGCCGCGCCAGGTCGATGTCGGCCACCCCGTCGGCGTAGGCGAGGCAGAACCGCTCCTCCTCGAGCGCCGACGCCGCGCGCCGCAGCCGCTCCCCGGTCGCCGTCTCGGCGCCGGTGTCCAGACACGCTATCTGCGCCTCGCCCGGCCACGACGAGGCGGCCACGAACG
The DNA here is from genome assembly GCA_036513815.1 of Solirubrobacteraceae bacterium. Taxonomy (GTDB): domain Bacteria; phylum Actinomycetota; class Thermoleophilia; order Solirubrobacterales; family Solirubrobacteraceae; genus Palsa-465. Next base: position 2,501 of record DATBYI010000471.1, on the reverse strand, counting down.
CCTCCACCTGCTCGGCCAGGTAGCCGGTCAGGAGCAGGAATCGGTGGAAGCCGTGGGCCAGGTACATCTCGATCACGTGCCAGACGATCGGGCGACCGCCGACCTCGACGAGTGGCTTGGGCACGGCCTGGGACTGCTCCTGCAGGCGCGTTCCGCGCCCGCCGCACAGGATCACCACGATCGGCTTCACGAGCGGGGCATATTCACAGACCAAGGCGCCGCCGTCAGGCGCCGCCGATCGTTCACTTCACCCTTCCCGCGGGTAGCATGCGGCGCGATGAGCACCGTCGCCAATCCGGAGATCTTCAAGGCGTACGACATCCGCGGGCTGTACGGGTCCGATATCGACGCGATCCTCGCTGAGCTGATCGGACGGGCGTTCACGCGGGTCATCGGCGAGCTCGAGGGCAAGCCGACCGCCGAGCTGCGCCTCGGGCTCGGACGGGACATGCGGCTGACCGCGCCCGAGCTGGCCAAGGCGTACTGCGATGGCATGGTGGCCGAAGGGGCGACCGTCATCGACGCCGGTGAGATCGGAACCGAGATGCTCTACTACCTGATCGGTACGCGCGACCTCGACGGCGGGCTGATGTGCACCGCCTCGCACAACCCCTCGCGGTACACCGGAGTCAAGCTGATCAAGCGGGGGGCTCTCGCCCTATCGGGGGATTCCGGTATCGGCGATGTGCGGGACAAGATCGAGGCCGGGCTCGGCGAGGCGCCCGGCGGCGGCTCGGTCGAGCACGTCGAGATCTACGAGGGGTTCCACGAGTTCGTGCTCGGGTTCATCAATCCCGCCGCGGTCAAACCAATGGGGGTGGTGGTCGACGGCGGCAATGGCATGGCCGGGCCGATGGTCGGCCCCGTCCTGCGCCGCCTGGGACTCGACCTCGAAGAGAACTATTTCGTGCCCGACGGCCACTTCCCCGACCATGAGCCCAACCCACTCCTGCCCGAGAACCGCGAGTTCATCATGCGCGAGGTCGTCCGCCAGAAGGCCGAGCTCGGGATCGCCTGGGACGGGGACGGCGATCGCTGCTTCTTCATCGACGACAACGGCTCGTTCGTCGACGGTGACTTCCTGACCGCGCTCATGGCCGAGTCGATGCTCGAGAAGAATCCCGGCGCCACGATCCTCTACGACGTCCGGGCGAGTTGGGCGGTCAAGGACGTGGTCGAGGCGGCCGGCGGGCGCGCGCTGATGAACCGGGTGGGCCACGCCTTCTTCAAGACGCGGATGCGCGAGGAGCACGCGGTGTTCGGCGGCGAGGTATCGGGCCACTACTACTTTCACGACTTCTTCTGCGCGGACTCGGGCACGGTCCCGGCCCTGCTCATCCTCGAGCTGCTTTCCAGCCGAGGCAAGCGCATGTCCGAATTGCTCGAGCCTTACCGCACGAAATACTTCATCTCGGGCGAGATCAACTCGGAAGTTTCGGACGGCGAGGCCAAGGTGGCGGAGCTGGCCGAGCGCTATCAGGACGGCAAGCAGTACCACCTGGACGGCCTGTCGGTCGAGTACGACGACTGGCACTTCAACGTCCGCCCGTCCAACACCGAGCCGCTGCTGCGCCTCACCCTCGAATCGCTGCGCTCGCGCGAGGACATGGAGCGTCGCCGTGACGAGGTGTTGGCAGTGATCCGTTCGTGACCACCCCGGATCGGCGCGCCACCAGCGCCGATGACGCGTTGGCCTTGGCCCAGCGCGCCGGGATCCACCGCATCGCTCTCCCCACCCCGTTCCTCGTCGGTCGCGTCAACTGCTACCTGATCGAGGACGAGCCGCTCACGCTGATCGACACGGGACCCAACTCGGGCAAGTCGCTCGACGATCTCGAACGGGCACTCGCCGCGAACGGGCGCCGGATCGAGGACCTTGAGCTGATCGTCGTCACTCACCAGCACATGGACCATCTCGGCCTGCTCGAGATCCTGGCCCGCCGCTCGGGGGCGGAGGTGGCCGCGATCAACCTGCTCGAGCCCTACCTGGCCGATTTCTCCGGCAGCGCGGCGGCCGATGATGAGTTCGCCCAGGCGATCATGCGCCGGCAGGGCGTTCCCGACGACCTCGCCACAGTGCTCGGCTCGCTCGCCGCGGCTTTCCGGGCCTTCGGCTCAAGCGGCCAGGTGACCCGCCCGCTGGCCGACGGGGCGGAGCTCGAGCTGCGCGACCGGACGCTCCGCGTGTTGCACCGCCCGGGTCACAGCCCTTCGGACACGATCTTCTGGGACTCCGAACGCGAGATTCTCTTCTCGGGCGACCATCTGCTCGCGCATATCTCTTCGAACCCGCTGGTCTCGCGCCCCTTGAGCGGTCCCTGGGAGCCCCGTCCACGCGCGCTCCTGCAGTACATCGAGTCGATGCGTGCCACCCGAGAGCTCCCCGCCCGGCTCGTCCTGCCCGGCCATGGAGATCCGATTCTCGACCACCCCGCGCTGATCGACGAGCGCTTGCGGATGCACCGCCGGCGGGCGGAGCGGATCCATCAGATCCTCGACGC
>DATBYI010000470.1:0-6591 GCA_036513815.1 Solirubrobacteraceae bacterium | reverse complement strand
GCGAGCTTCGGATGGCCGCCTTGGACTCCGTCGTCCAGCGCTGGGCCACCGGCTCGCCGAGCAGATTGACGACGGCATCGGCGCCATCCATCGCAGCCTCTGGCGCAGGCTCCTCGGTGGGCTTGGCCCAGGTGTACACCTGCACCCCGGTGCCGAGGACCCCACTGGCTCGCCACTCGTCACGCGATAGGGCCATCACCTCGTCACCACGGTTCCGGAGCGCACCGATCAGCGTGCGTCCGATCAGGCCGGTGGCACCGGTGACGACGACTCGCATCCTTCAAGCTTGCCGAACTCGGGGGGCGGCATGTCGCGCCTCCCCTGATGTGGGTAAGTCGACACTCGCCAGCCGGCCTGCGATGAGTGTCGAGATAACCGTGCAGGGAGCCGGGTGATCCGCATTCACGGTCGCGGGCCGGGACGAGTGGCGAGTTGACCGTCTCGACAAACCGCGAGTTTCTCCCCCCTTTCGCATCTCGTCCCGGAGCGACGGGGAAAAACTCGTGCCACAGAGGATGTCGCACAAACCACGCGAGTTGTGACGAACACACAACCGTCCGACGCGAGCCGGTGGCGCTGAGTGCGATTCGTTGGAGGCTGGTCGAGAAAACGTCCTATATGGGCGGTTTCTCGACCAGGCCCCGGGGCGCGCCTCCGTCCGTTGTGAAGCGGCCACAAAGAATCGCGACCCGCCGGGGAGGTTGCCGCGCCTCGGGAACCGGGGCGAGGCGGCCGGGAACCGGGGCGAGGCGCCGAACCCGGCTAGGTCCAGATGCGGTCGAACGCAGCCTGGTCGAACGGGATCAGCCAGCACTCGGCAATCCGCCCCTCGACCACGCGAAAGGCGCCGACGGTCTCCCACTCGACCTCAACTCCCTCCCGCATGGCCCTCCCGCCGGCGAGCTGGACGACGCGGCCGGCGATCAGCGCCGCGCCGTGCACCTCCACGCGGAACGAGTAGTCCATGATCCGCCGGCGACGGTCCATGTAGGCGAGCACAGCCTCGACGCCGCGGTGCTCGCCGGCGATCGCGCTCGCCCCCGGCACGTGCCACAGGACGTCCTCGCTCAGCAGCGCGGCCACCTCTTCGACGCCTCCGCCGGCGTACATCCGCCCCTGCGCCTCGTAGAAGCGGCGCACAACCGACAGGGGATCCGCGGCCGCTGGCGCCGACCCCAACTCGACCACGGCCAATGGGTCGTAATGGGCGCCGGCAGGGCTGAGGCGCGACTGGTACAGCGTCACCCGGGAGCAGCGAATCGATCCCGCCGGCGCAGACGGCAACGCCGGCGCGCGCACGCGTGCATCACGAGCGACCCGCGCCACCGTGACGTGGGCCAGGAACGGCCGGGACTCGGGGGCGTACCAGCCGCCGGCCACCAGCGCGCCCGCCAACGTCGCTTGCAGCCGGGCCAGCGCTCCAGTCTCGTCCTCGAGCGTCACCGCGACCACGCGGGGCCGACGCCGGGGAAGCCACACCGGCTCGCCGAACGTCGCCTCCACCGACGGCTCACCGGCGAGGACGCCGCAGGCCGCGGCGATCTCATCGATCTCCCGGGTTGGCCGGGAGCCGAGGAAGCAGAGCGTCACATGCAAGTCGTCCGATCCAACCAGGCGCAGGCCGGGTACATCGGAAAGCGCGGACTCGCGCCACTCCCCCAGCGCGGCCCGCGCAGCATCGGGCAGCTCGAGCGCTACGAAAAGCCGGGCCCGCTCGTCCCCGGCGCCACTCACGCCCGCTCGGCGCCGGCGCCGGCCTGCGACACCGCCACGCCGTCGTCGACGAGCACCTGACGCAGGACGTGCATCGCCACGGTGGTTGAACGGTCACGGATGTCTGACCGGCTGCCGGGCAGGAGAAGCCGCCGGGTCAGGCCCGCGCCGGCGCGCGAGGAGACCGAGAAGCACACGGTTCCGACCGGCTTTTCCTCGGTCCCGCCACCGGGACCGGCGATACCGGTGATCCCGATTCCGTAGTCGGCTCCGAATCGCGCGGCGGCGCCCGTCGCGAGCGCCTCCGCCACCTCGCTCGACACCGCTCCAAACCGCTCGATCAGCTCCGGGTCGACATCGGCGAGGGAGACCTTGGCCTCGTTCGAGTATACGACCGCCCCGCCCAGGAAGTAATCCGACGAGCCGCCGCGCTCGGTGAGTCGCGCGGACATCAGACCGCCCGTGCACGACTCCGCCACCGCCACCGTCCGCCCGGCACGCACGAGCCAATGGGCGACCTGTTCGTCGACGGTCGCGCCATCGGGCGAGAACAGTTGATCGCCGTGACGCTCGACCATGAACGCGAGGAAGGCCCGGTACGCGTCCTCGTCCCCGGCCTCGTAGCGCGTCGCCACCTCGATCTCGCCGCGCCGCAGACACGTCGTGATCTCCAGCGGCTCGAGCGGGACGCCTGCATCAGACGCAGCCCGAAGCGTGTTGGCGATCTCGGACTCGGGGATCCCGTACAGGCGCGCGATCCCGCGCCGGTACGTCACCGCGCCGGCGATCGCGTCCTTGAACGCCTGCGTCGCGATCGCCTTCTCCCACATCTCGTGCAGCTCGCGCGGCGGGCCGGGCAACACGACGACGGTCGGCCCGGACCCGTCTGAGAAGGGCACGACGAGGCCCGGCGCCGTGCCGACGGGATCCAACACGGTGGCGCCGACCGGCACGACGGCCTGCTTGCGATTGGACAAGCGGATCGCGTCGGGATCCAACCCCCGCCACCGGTTCATCAACGGCCGCAGGATCTCGGCGATCTTCTCCTCGAGCTCGGTGTCGAGCACCATCTCGCGGCCGGCGAACGCGCCGACGATCTCGGCCGTCAGGTCGTCGGCGGTCGGCCCCAAGCCCCCACTCGTGACGATCAGCGCCATCCCCTGAGAGGCCATGTACCGAAGCGACGCCATCAGGTCGTCGGGCCGGTCGCCGACGATCTGAATCATCGCCGCGTCCACCCCGCGTTCGACGAGCCGCTCGGACAGCCACGGCCCGTTGCGGTCGGTGATGATCCCGGACAGAACCTCGGTGCCGGTGACGAGGATCCCCGCCCGGACGGGTGCGCCGTCGCCGGAATGAACTCCCGCGCTCATGTGCACGTGGGCAACTGCCCGGCCGATAGCTGCGTGGTCTTCCCGGGCGTCAGCTCGTAGCCGATCGGAGACCCGGTCGCGACGCTCATCGATTTGCCGTCCACCTTCATCTGCACGGCGTCGTTGCCGAGCGTGATCAGCAGCTTCTTTGCCGTCTCGGTGGGAATCGCCTGCCCCGCGGCAAACTCGAGGCCGGGAATCAACACCTTGCCGGTGCCGTCCTCGACGCACACGTACACGGTGCTGGTCGCCACGAGCTTGAGCGTCACGGTCGTCGGCTTGGGTCGGGCGTGGTGGACGCGGTGGGTCGTCGTCGTCGGCGGAACCACCGCCGCCTTCGTCGTGCTGGTGGTGCTCGACCGCGTCCCAGCGGCCACGCTCGGGGTGCTCGGAGTGGTCGGCGTGTTCTTGGAGTTGAGGCTCCCGATCACGAACAGCGCCGCCACGACGGCGGCCAGGACGATCACCACGGCGCCCAGCGGGCCGAGCCGAGGTCGGCGGCGGCGGCGCTCTCGCTCCCGACGCTCGCGCCCGAGTGTGCTGATCGGCTTCAGGTCCTGGTCGCTCGGGCGCTCGTAGCGGCGCTTGAACTCGTCGACCAGCTGCCGGCTGTCCAGCCCCAGGAACTCGCCGTAGGTGCGCAGGAAGCTCTTGACGTAAACGGGACCGGGGAGCAGGTCCCATTCTTCGTTCTCGATCGCCCGCAAGTACTTGGCGCGGATCTTGGTCCGCGCCTCGACCTCGCTGATGTCGATCCGCGCGCGAATACGCGCTTCTCGCAATGTGGTGCCGATATCGGCCATTCGCCTGCGAAGGCTAGCGTCGGACGGCGTAGCCACCGGGTCTCTGTTACGCCACTTAGTGCTCGTCGTCCGCGTCGTCCGGCACGCGCACCGGCGGTGGCGCGCTGGGTGCGTCGGCCTCGGCCAGATGGGACAGGATCCGAGGCACGTCAGCCTCGGTGATGAGAACCTGGCGCGGCTTGGATCCCTCGAAGCCGGAAATGATCCCGCGGCGCTCGAGCATGTCGATCAGGCGCCCCGCGCGCGTGTAGCCGAGGCGCAAGCGGCGTTGCAGCATCGACGTCGACGCCGTGCCCATCTGGGCCACGAGCGCGATTGCCTCGTCGAGGAGCGGGTCCTCGTCAGGATTGAACTCGGGCTCATCGGACGAGGATCCGCCGTCCGAAGATTCGACCTCCTCCAGCAGCTCCTCGTGGAACTCGGGCTCGCCCTGCCGCCGCCACGCGTCGGTCAGCTCGGCGATCTGGTCCTCGTCGATGTAGGCGCCCTGGATCCGCTGGAGCTTGCTCGAGCCGACGGGCGAGAAGAGCATGTCGCCCTGACCGAGCAGCGACTCCGCGCCGTTGTGATCGAGGATCACGCGCGAGTCGGTCTGCGAGGAAACCGCGAACGCGATCCGCGACGGGACGTTGGCCTTGATCATCCCGGTGATCACGTCCACCCGCGGCGACTGTGTCGCCAAGACCAAATGGATGCCGACCGCACGCGCCTTTTGGGCGAGCCGGATGATCGAGTCCTCGACGTCGGCCGGCGCCACCATCATGAGGTCGGCGAGCTCGTCGATCACGCACAGGATGTAGGGCAGCGGCGGCTCGCCGCGCTTCTCGCGCGCGCGATTGAGCTCGGGCAGACTGCGCGTCCGCGCGAGCGACATCGTCCCGTACCGCTGCTCCATCTCGCGCACCAGGTTCTGCAGGGCGTTCGCCGCCATCCGCGGGCTCGTGATCACCGGGGTCAAGAGGTGCGGGATACCCTCGTAGTGGTTGAGCTCGACCTGCTTGGGGTCGACCAGGACGAGCCGGAGCTCGTGCGGCGTCGCGCGCAACAAGACGCTGCAGAGCATCGCGTTGACGCAGGCCGACTTGCCGGACCCGGTCGTGCCGGCAACCAGGAGGTGGGGCATCTTGGCCAGGTCCGCGCCGATCGCCCGACCGGCGATGTCCTTGCCCAGCCACACGGTGAGCGGCGACCAATCCGCCGGCGGCTCCTGGAACACGTCGCCGAGATGAACGATCCGCCGGCGCGCGTTGGGAACCTCCACGCCGACCGCCTGCTTACCGGGGATGGGCGCCAGGATCCGGATCTCAACCGCGGCCAGGGCATAAGCGAGATCGTCCTTCAGTTGGGCCACCTTCGCCACCTTCGTGCCCGGGGCCAGCCGTAGTTCGTAGCGCGTGATGTGCGGTCCGGTGACCCGCCCGATCACCTTCGCCTGGATCCCGAAGTGTCCGAGCGTCTCGACGAGAGTCGCCGCCACCTGCTCCTGCCCCGCGGTGTCCGGCCGCGCCGCCTCGCCGGTCGAACGCGTCAGGAACCGGGCGCGCGGGACGCGCCACACGAAGCTCGGATCGTCGGTGACGCTCGCCCGGTAGCGGCCCTGCGGCGTCAGATCGTCGGGATCAGGCTTCCGGGCCGGCGCGGCCTCAGCGGCCTCAGACGAGGGTTCGTCGTCCGCTTCGATCTCGGGTTCATCCGGATCGACGGAGTCGACCTCGTCGGTGATCGGCGGCGCCTCGACGTGCGTGCTGCGGACGATCAGCTCCGAGGTGTCTGGCTCCGGCGGGAGCAGAGGCTCGGGCGGCTCGGGCGCGTAGGTTCCGTTGGTCTGGGCCCGCGCCGCGGCCGTGACCGGCCGACGCGCGCGGCTCGCCGCCACGGTCTCGGTCGAGCGCCGCCGGACCACGCGCGTCGTGTCCGCGACACGCGCCCCGGTGGCGCGGATCACGCCCGCCAGCGTCGCACCGGTGACCAGGATCAGCCCGGCCGCGAACAGGAACACGGCCAGGATGTCGGCCCCGAGCGTCGAGATCAGGTGTGAGGTCACCCACAGCTCGGCCTGCCCGAGCACTCCGCCGCGGTCCTCGAATGCCGTGGCCCGCCAGAACTCGGCGCCGTGCAGCTGACCGGGGCCGACGCCGAGCGTCCCCGCGGCGACCGCGAGCGTCGTCGAGGCCGTCAGGCAGATGGCACCCGTGCGCAGCGGCCGGCTCGGCGGACGGAGCTCGCGGGCGAGCACGAGGCCGCCGCTCACGACCAGCGCCGCCGGTACGACGTACCCGAGCGCCCCGAACAGGAAGCGCAGCCCGGTCACCGCGCCGTTGCCGAGCGTGCCACCGTCCCAGTGCGCGTAGGCGACACCGCCGAGCAGGATGCCGACGGCGATCAGACCGAGGGCGAGGATGTCGACGTGATGCGGCTCGAGCTCGAGTCTGGGCAGCCGCAGCGACGGCCGGGCAGACAGGAGCGAGCGCGTCGCGCGCTTGGGCGGCGGCTTCTTTCGCTTGCGGGCGGCCATCTCGAAGGAACTGGCTTCGACGCGCAGCCGCGCGTTCCTTCCAGGGCCCTGGCCGCCGGTACTGGCCCGACGTACCATCTGAGCAGCGCAAATGACGGATTACGAGCGGACACCCCGGGTGCTGGTGATCGAGGACGACGATGCGATCGCCCAGGTCCTCCAGCGCTCGCTGCGCATGGAGGGCTAC
>DATBYI010000469.1:0-2451 GCA_036513815.1 Solirubrobacteraceae bacterium | reverse complement strand
CTCGAGTGACGCCTCGAGCGCGTCCTGGCTCAGCCACAGCTCGTTGACCCAGACGGCGTCGGGCTCGCTGGGCGAGCGATTGATCACGTAGAGCTCGCAGCCGGGTGTGTCACGGAGCGAATCGGCGGCGCGGAGGAGCAGGTCGGCGAGCTCGTCGCCGCGGCCCGGCTGGGCAGTGAACTTCATGTACCGGCCGACTCCCGCCACGGCGCATAAGCCTAGTGAAGGCGAGCGTCGACCCGGCTGGGCCGGCTCTGGGCGGGCGTCGGCTGCCGGCGTGCGTCAGCTGAGGGTGGGCGTCAGCTGAGGGTGCGCGTCAGCTGAGGGCGGGCGTCAACTGAGGCGGGCGTCAACTGAGGGCGGGCGTCAACTGAGGGCGGGCGCGGCGCGGAGCTCCTCCTCGTAGGAGAGGAGCTCGCGTTCGAGCTCGCCGTCCGGTCCGATCCGGTAGGCGCCGGTCCGGTTCAGCGGTGGCGAGTAGGCGTGGATCGTCACGGCCGGCGCGTCGCCGGCGTGGAGGACCCGGTGAATCGCGGTCGCGGGAACGGTGAAGATCGAGCCGGGCCCGATCAGCCGCGAGCGCGGGGGGCGGTCGAGCCGGAGGCGATCCTCGCGCACCTGGCCGTCAATCACGGCGATCGCCGCCGAGGACTCGTCGTGATCGTGAAAACCGGTGTCCTGGTCCTGGCTCCAGCAGATGACCCATGCGTTGACGTCCTCGTCGTCCCAGATCTGCTCGTACACGCGCACGTCGCTGGCGTGCCGCACCGCGTGGCGCCACCGCTCGGGGTCGGCGGCGAGCCCGGCCACGAACTGCTCGAGCTCCACCGGGGTGAGGCTCATGCCGCCACCGCGCTCTCGAGGTTGATGGCGAGATGGATCGCGTTCGTCTGGAGCATCGCGTCGAGCTCGGTTTCCACCGGCTCCACGACCGGCCGGTCGGACCCGTACACGAGCTGGCCGGACCCGACCAGCTCGATCATCGTCTCGATCGCGGCCGGACCAAAGCTCGACGTCTCGTAGAAGGTGAACCGGTCGCGCAGCGCGATCGGCGGGCCGCCGCGCGCGGCCAGCCGCTCGCTCAGCAGCGGCGCGCCGCCGGCCAGCAGCGCGAAGAGCACACGCAGGCGCGGGTGGCGCCGGCGCCCGAGCGCGGCGAAGGTGAGCCAAGCCGCCTGCATCTGCGCGATGTAGTCGGTCATGGCGGCCCACCAGACGGGCTCGGTCAGCGATGGCTCCCGGGTTCGCGTGGCGGGACCCGGGCCGGGATGGACGAACAGCGTCGCGTCGAGCGCGGCGGCGCGAGCGATCAGCGGCTCGAGCGCGTCGAGGTCGTCGGGCGTGCCGAGCGCCCCCGCCGGCAAGGTGATGCCGACGCACCCACGCGCGAGGAGATCGTCAACGTCGCCCGGGTCGGGGCGATCGAGCGCCAACGGGCCCCAGGCCCGGAACTCGCCCGGAGCCTCCTCGATCCCGGTCAGATGGGCCTCGATCAGCTCGCGCGCCTCGTCGCGGGGCAGCGCCTCCAGCCCGATCGGGCTCGACGGAGCGATCAGGGCCACGTCGAGCCCCTCGTCCTGGTTCAGCCGGGCCCGGTTTTGCGGGGCCTCGGTGGTGAGGTCGATGGCGTAGGCCTGCTCGCCGGCGCAGTGGACGATCGCCGTTCCGTCGGTGCGGGTGACGAACGGCAGGCGGTCGCGCGCGGCGAGGGCGTCGAGCAGCGGCGCGGTCCACAGGTGCTGGTGGACATCGACGCGGGCCGCTTTGGAGATGGTGGGCAGCGTCATACGTTCGAATATAACACTTAATCGATTGACTTTCTCCTGATGATTGGCGGCTTGCGTGTCAGGGTTGTGACGGTTGAGCGGGTCGGGCTGGTGAGGGCCGATTGGGTTGGGCTGGTGAGGGCCGAGTGGGTTGGGCTGGTGAGGGCCGAGCGGGTCGGACTGGTGAGGGCGAGCGGGTCAGACTCGTGAGGGCCCAACGGGGGGAGGGGTCAGAATTGCAGGCGATGACGTCGTCGCTCTCACGCCGTGCGCTGTTCAAGCTCGCCACCAGCGAGGGGTTCGAGCGCGCCGTGCGCGCCGTCCCCGGCGGCGCCGCGCTCGCCTACCGGCTGGGGTCGCGCTACGTCGCCGGCACGACCGTCGCCGACGCCCTCGGAACGGCCCGCGGACTGGCCGGGCGAGGTGTCGCGAGCTCCATCGACTTCTTCGGGGAGAACGTCACCGACTCGCGCGAGGCGGATTGGGTGGCCGACGAATACGTCCGCCTCGCCGCCTCGTTGGCCGACGCGCCACCGGGCACCTATCTCTCGATCGACCTGTCCCACATCGACGTCGACAGCCCCGGGCCGGCGGTGGCGGCCCGGCTCGAGCGGATCGCCGCGGCGCTGCCGGCCGGCTCGCGCCTGCAGGTCGGCGCCGAGCAGGCGGCCCGCACCGACCGGAT
>DATBYI010000468.1:0-11848 GCA_036513815.1 Solirubrobacteraceae bacterium | reverse complement strand
ATCTATACGCGCCCGCTCCCGGCCAAGGGGCAATTCCGACAACTTCGATCAAAATTGCGTTGATGAGCGTATCAGGACATTCTCCTGTTTTCCGATTTGATTGATGAGGTTTGGATGAGATGGAGTCCTTGGCGGCCGGCTCAGGGATGGCGGGTTGGCGTCCGACGACCGGTTTGCCGGGCGGTGGGCGGCGTCGCCGGGGGGCGGGGGGCAGCTGGGCCGACCGGGCCTCGCGCCGTGTGGGTCACGCGCCACTCCCCCTCGTGGCCCGAGGGGTGTGGCACACGGTCCACAGTAGAAGTGGATGAGACGCCACTGCCCCGTCGTGGCCGGGGGTGTGGCGCATCATGCACGCAGCCGCGCGGCGCGAGCCTGCGGTTCCGACGTTCCTAGGTGAAACTGCATGCTTGGCTTGCCGCCCGCGGTGGAACGTGGCTTCGGGCGCCCATGTGGCCCGGCTGGTCACGCGGCGGCCCGGTCGCGCGATTGCAGGAGGACGCCGCCTATCCTGATAATGTCAACAAAATCAGTTGACTTACTAGGGATTGGAGGACAGGGGATGGGCGACGAGCGGCTGATCGACGAGGAGGCCTACTTCGCCGTGCGCGAGGAGCAGCTCGTCCGGCGCCTCGAGCGGGCCGGGCACTTGCGGCGGAGCATTGTGAGGCGGGGGTCGGAGGGCGCGATGGTGCTGGCCGGTGCGGCGCGGGTCGCCGAGCCCCGGCCGGCGTCGGGACGGGCGCGCGTGGCGACCCCCGCGACGCACACGACACCCGCCACCCCCACGACCCCCGCGACGCACACCACACCCGGCACCCCCACGACGCCCGCCACGCCCACGACGCCCACGACGGACACGACGCCTGCAACGACGCCCGCCAGAGCGGACAGGCCGATCGTCAAGCCCCTCCCGCCCGACTGGTTCATCGACCACGGCTCGAACGCGGAGATGCGCTGGGAGTCGGTCCCGGGGCTCGGCTACCTCGTCCCGAACCAGCGCTTCTTCGTGCGCGACCACACCAGCACGCCCCTGATCGACGCGCGCACGTGGACGCTGAAGCTGTGGGGTGACGGGCTGCGGGGCGAGCGCACGCCCGCGAGGCCGGTCAGCTTCGACTATGAGCAGCTCCGATGTCTGCCCTCGGTCGAGATTCCGGCCGCGATCGAGTGTGCCGGGAACGGGCGCAGCTTGTTCGCGCGCCAGCAGGGAACGGGGATGGAGGGCACGCAGTGGGGGTTGGGCGCGGTTGGGGTGGCCAGCTGGCGCGGGGTGCCGCTGGGGGAGGTGCTCGAGCGGGCGGGGATCGTCTCGGGTGCCGTTGACGTGATGCCGTGGGGTCTCGATGACTCCTACGTGACCGGTGGCGTCGACCACGGGCGGGTCCGACGGCCGCTCCCGGTGGCGAAGGCGTTCGCCGACGCGATCCTCGCCTACGAGATGAACGGCGAGCCACTCCCGCCCGACCACGGCTATCCGGTGCGCCTCGTCGTTCCCGGCTGGGTTGGCGTGGCGAGCGTCAAGTGGGTGGGGGAGATCCAGGTCTCACGCGCGCCGCTGGACTCGTTCTGGAACACCACGAACTACAGCCTTGAGGGGCCCGCGTACCCGAGCCCGGTGCCGCTCACCAGACAATCGGTCAGGAGCGCGTTCGAGCTCGCCATGAATGCGCGGCTGCGGAACGAGCCGCAGGTTCTGACCGGGCGTTCGTGGTCCGGGCTTGCGCCGATCAAACGCGTCGAGATCAGCGCCGACGGTGGCGCCAGCTGGCGGCCGGCGCGCCTACAACCTCCGAATCTGGCTCACGCCTGGGTGCAGTGGGAGTACCCCTGGGCACCGCCGGGGCCGGGCCGCTACATGCTCCGGGCGCGCGCCACCGACGGGGACGGGCGCACCCAGCCACAAGCCGTCCCGTTCAACTCGCTCGGCTACATGTTCTCGGCCGTCGTGAAGCACCCGGTCACGGTCGCCGGCTAGCGCGCTCGACCGGGCCGGTGCCGGCTAGCGCCCCGGACCGCGCCGGTGCCCGGCTAGAGCGCCGGACCGGGCCGGTGCCGCCTAGCGCGCTGGACCACGCCGGGCCCCGGCACTAGGATCGGCGCCGGTGCTCCACAATGACCTGGCGTTCAGCGGCGTGGCCGGCCAGGCCGAGCTGGTTCGGCGCGGCGACGCGTCGGCTCGCGAGCTCGTTGAGTTGGCGCTGGGTCGGATCGAACGGCTCGATCACGAGCTGAACTCGTTCGCGGCCGTCTACGCCGAGCGCGCGCTGCTCGAGGCGGCTCAGGCGGACGCGCGGGCGCGCGCGGGCGATGACCGGCCGCTGCTCGGCGTGCCGATCGCCGTCAAGGACGAGATCGACATCCGCGGCGAGGTCACGAGCTACGGCACGGACGCATTCGTTACGCCGGCGGCGGCCGACGCCGAGGTGGTGCAGCGGCTGCGGGCGGCGGGCGCGATCGTGATCGGCAAGACGAAGATGCCCGAGCTCGGGTTGTGGCCGTTCACCGAGTCGGTGACGTGGGGCGTGACCCGCAATCCGTGGAACGTCGAGCGGACCCCGGGCGGCTCGAGCGGTGGCTCAGCGGCGGCGGTGGCGGCCGGACTCGTGCCGGCGGCGCTCGCCGCCGACGGCGCGGGATCGATCCGCATCCCGGCTGCCTGCTGCGGGCTGTTCGGGCTAAAGCCGCAGCGCAACCGGGTCTCGACCGCCCCCCACTACCAGGACAACGGGCACTGGGTCGTGTTCGGGGCGCTCACGCGATCGGTCTCCGATGCCGGGTTGATGCTCGACGTGCTCGATGGCGGCGGAGGCTCGTTCGCCGATGCGGCTCGCGAACGGCCGGGCCATCTCCGGATCGCGGTCGTGCGCGACTTCCCGATCGGCACGCGCGGTCGTCTGTCGGACGAGGTCAGCGGCGCACTCGAATCGACGGTGGCGCTGCTGCGCTCGCTCGGGCACACCGTCGTCGACGCGTCTAACCCGATCCGGCCCCGCGACGTGCCCGTCATCCTCGGGGTCATGTTCCGGCTGATCCGGGACCTCGTCGGCTCGGCGGAGCGCCCGCAGCGCCTCGAGCTGCGCACCCGGCATTTCGCCCGCCCGGGAGCACTCATCTCCGACCGAATGCTCGAGCGCCTGCTCGCGGCCGAGCGCGACATGGTGGCGAGGGTCCAGCAGCTCTTCGAGACCTACGACATGCTGCTCACCCCGGTCATGGCGGAGCCGGCCGTCCCCGCCGGGGTGATGGAGGGGCGCGGCGCCGCCGCGACCTACCTGTGGGAGAGCAGCTGGGTGCCGTTCACGGTCCTGTGGAACATCACGGGACAGCCGGCCGCGTCGGTGCCCGCCGGGCTCAGCCGTGACGGACTGCCGCTGGCCGTCCAGCTCGTCGGGCGATCGAACGATGAGCGCACGGTCCTGTCGCTCGCGGGGCAGCTCGAGGCGGAGCGCCCGTGGAGCGATGTGAGGCCGCCGGTCGCCTGACCGGCGTACCGTTGCCGCGTGCCATCTCGCAGTCGAGCGCTCGCGGCCCTTCCGGGGCCGGTCCAGGACGCGGTGCGGTTGGCCTACGTCGGGGCACGGGTGACCTCCGACCGGCGGAGCCTGCGCACGTTCGCGCGGGTCGCGCGCATGCCCGCTGAGGCGGGCATGTCGTCTGTCGCGCGGTTGCGGTTGCGCCCGCTCGGCGGTCGCGAGGTGCTCGTGCGACCCGGGACATCTGACATCGGGACGGTATGGGGGACGTTCGCGCGCCACTACCACCTGCCGCCGGCCGAGCTGGAGAGCCCGGGCACGATCTGGGATCTCGGCGCGAACATCGGACTGACCATGGCGCACTTCGCGCAGCTGTTCCCGTGCGCGCGTGTGCTTGGCGTCGAGCTCGACGAGGACAATGTCGGGCTGGCGCGCCGGAACGTCGCGGCCTGGGGCGATCGTTGCCAGGTCATCCACGCCGCGGTCTGGCCGAGCGACGGCGAGGTCCGCTACCGAGGGTGGCCGGGCGGGACTTCCAACTACCAGGTGACGGGGTCCGGGGAGGGCAGGCTCGTGCGAGCGGTGTCGATCGCCGAGCTCGTCCGCGAGCACGGCGGACCAGTCGACTACCTGAAGGTCGACGTCGAGGGCGCCGAGCGCGAGCTGCTGCGTGACGGCGATGGCTGGGCCCAGGCCGTTGGGTGCCTGAAGGTCGAGCTCCACGGCGACTATGGAGTGCAGGAGTGCGAGGCGGACCTGCGCCGGCTTGGGTTTGACGCGCGGCAGGACCCGGACCACTGGGCGTGCGTGGTCGGGTTGAGGCGATAGTCAGCGAAGCAGGTGGTAGATCTCGGTCTCGAGCTCGCCGGGGTCCTCGCGCCAATGGCCGTAGATCTCCCAGATCGGGCCGGCCGGCTCGAGTCCCTGCTCCTCCATATACGCGCGCACGGCCGCGTGCGTGTTGCCCAGACGGGCGTAGTCGCCCTGATGCATGGCCGTGGCCACCTTCCCGCCCGGGAGCTGTGAGGAGATCACCCGCCCCGCGGGCGTGAACGGCCCTGGCGCAAGGACGCCGATCTCCACCGACGGGCGCTGGTCGCGGTAGAGCATCACGTTCTGCCACGTCGGCGTCGTGCTGTCGAGCGCGGCGAAGTCGCGGCAACCGCGGACGAACGCGTACACCTCGTCGAGAAGCTTTGGCCATACGGACGGGAACTGCTCCCACGAGATCGTCTCGGCGATGACGGCGGTGGGAAGGGAGTCGATGGTGACGACTTCGACTGGGATGGGCATGGTCAGCTCCCGTGTTCAGGTCAGGGCGAGCAGCGTGGTGGGATCGGACATCACGCGTTCGATCGCGTGCAGCGCACCGCCCTGGGCGGCGGCGGTGAAACCGAGCGTCGACGTGGCGAGGCGCAAGTTCTCGCCGCCGCGGGCGAGCGTCCCCCGCTCGAGTGCCTGCTGGGCGACGGGCAGGATCCACTCGCTCAGGTGGGCGAAGTACCCGCCGAGGATGATCACCTGCGGATCGAACAGGTTGGCCAGATTCGCGGCTCCAACCCCAACCCACCGCCCCAGATCGCTGAGCACGGCGAGCGTTCGCTCGTCGCCGGCGCGCGCTCGCTTGACGATCGGCTCGATCTTGCGCTCGGGCGGAGCGTCGCCCCGCGGGCGCTGGCGGGCCGACTGGAGCAGCGCATTCAGCCCCACGCACGCTTCCCAGCATCCGCGCCGACCACAGCCGCACAACGGCCCGTCCGGCATGACGTTCATGTGGCCCACTTCGCCGCCGTAGCCGCGGGTCCCGAGCAGGGGTTGACCATCCACGATGATGCCGCCGCCGATCCCGACCTCGCCCGTGATGTACACGAGGTTTGGGGTACCGGCCCAGCCCCCCGACCGGTACTCCGCGATCGCCGCGAGGTTCGCGTCGTTGCCGACGTGGATGGGGACCCCGCCCACCCCGCCGAGTCGCAGCTTCTGGGTCAGCGGCTCGGCGACCGCGACGTCGCGCCAGTGCAGGTTTGGGGCCTCGGTCACGACGCCCGCAGCCACGTCGACGAGCCCGGGCGCGGCGACGGTCAGGCCGGCGATGACGACCGGGCCCGGCCGGTCACGCCGGGCGGCGAGTCGGCGCCGTGTACGGCGGTAGAGCTCGGCCAGCGCGGTGAGGCAACCATCCGGCCCCACCGCGGCGTCAAAAGGGCTGCGCTCGCGGAGAACCTCACGGCCGGCGAGGTCGATGACGAGGACCGACAGGTAGTCGACGTTGACCTCCATGCCAATCGCGAGCACGCTCCCGCCGAGTTCGAGCACGGTGCCCGGGCGGCCGGCGCGGCCGTCGCGATCCTGGCCGCTCTCCCGGACCAGTCCGAGGTCGATCAGCTCGGCGACGAGCCGCGAGACGGTGGCGCGGGTCAGTCCGGCCCGGTTCGCGATGCCGGCGCGCGAGTCAGCCCCGACCGCCGACAGGTGACGCAAAACGAGCTCCAGGTTGTTGCGCCGGATGTCGTTGTGTCCCGCTCGCTTCGGGATCACAGATGCGCTTGACAGTGGATATATGTTTTGCATCGAACCAAAACATACCTGCGCGGGGCGGCGCCAGTTTAGTAGCGGTAACGGCGTCGGCCGCACAGTTCGCCGGGGGCGCCCGTCAGGCGCCGCCGCGGTAGACATCAGTCGCAATGTCCCTCCTCTCATCGCGCACGCTGGAAGATCGGGTTGAGCCCGGCACGCGCCCGTCGTCGGCCTTGGGGCATGCGAGGACGATCGGGGTGCTGAGCCTCGATCCGAGCCCCTACGGCAAGGCGAATCTGCTCTCCGGCATTCAGGACGTCACGCGCGAGAGCGATTACTGCGTGAGCATCCTGAGTCCAATGGCGCTGGGCCCGGAATCGGTGCTGGGCGCGCTCGAGCGGATGCGGCGCATGGCCGTCGATGGGGTCCTCGTGCTGGCTCCTCAGCGGGCCGCGATCGAGATGCTGGCCGGCGCACCGGGAGAACTTCCGCTGCTCGTCCTCGGCTCGCCGTACCAGGACTTCCTTTCCGCGGTGACGAGCGACCACTACGCCGCGGCGGCGACGGCCACGAGCCACTTGCTCGAGCTCGGCCACCAAAGCGTGTTCCACATCGCCGGCCCACTCGACGGATCCGAGCCTGGCTCCCGCCTGGCCGGGTGGCGGGACACATTGCGCGCGGCCGGCGCCGAGGTTCCCGACGCGATGATCGGCGACGGCAGCGCGGAGGGAGGCTACGAGCTGGGCCGGCGCTTGGCCCCGCGCGGCGAGGTCACGGCGATCTTTGCGGCGAGCGATCAGATGGCGCTGGGAGTCCTTCGCGCGCTGTTCGAGGCCGGCCGGCGCGTGCCCGGCGAGGTCAGCGTGGTCGGCTTCGGGGGCGCTCCCGAGGGCGAGTTCTTCAACCCACCGCTGACGACAATCCGGCAGAACTTCACGGAGATGGGCCGGCGCGGCGCGGAGCTCCTCCAGGCCGAGATCGAGGCTGGTCGCCTCGCGCGCGTACAGGAGACGATTCCGGCCGAGCTAATCCTCCGCGCCAGCACCGCCGCACGCAGCGTGACCGGTTAGTCCGTCTCGCGTCATTGGGATGCGGATGCCGTCCGGGCGATCCGGGCGTGTGCGACGCCGCTGTGGCAGGCCAACGGCTTGCACTCGTAACCGGCGATGCCCGGCGAGACGCCCTCGAACAGCCGCTCGCCCGCTCCGAGCAGGACCGGCGCTATGGCCACGTGCATGTCGTCGATCAGCCCCGCGGCGAGGAACTGCCGAATCGTCGACACGCCACCGCCGATGGCCACGTCCTGGCCGGCGGCGGCCTCGCTGGCCAGCTCGAGCGCCTCGACCGCGGTCGCGTCGATGAAGTGAAAGGCGGTGCCGCCGCCCATCGGGAGTGGTGACCGCGGGTGGTGGGTCAGCACGTAGACGTCGTGCCCAAACGGGGGATCCTCGCCCCACCATCCCCGCCATGACTCGTCCGGCCACGGTCCCCGGACCGGTCCGAACATGTTGCGGCCCATGATCGTCGCGCCGACGCCCACGGTCCGGGCGTGGACCAACTCGTCGGCCAGTCCCGTCTCGCCACCCTCGCGCCCTAGCATCGCGAGCCCGGACCGGGTTTCGAAGATCCATTCGTGCAGCCGCTGCCCTTCTTCGCCCAACGGTGCTTCGGGGCTCTGGTTGGGGCCGGCCCCGTAGCCGTCGAGCGACACCGTGAAATTGTGCACGCGCACGCGCGTCATTCGCCTCTCCTCTCTTGCGCACTGGTTGACCTCGCACATCCTCGGCGATCGCGGAGCGCGAGCGCGGCCGGTCCTAAGCCGTTATTGGATCAACCGGCCACGGATGGTGCAGAGGGATGAGAGAGATAAAGGCAAGCCGCATCGGCTCCGATGCGGCCACGATTGAGCGATCGCCGAGCTCGGCGCCCGCGTTGCGAACGCAAGCGCCGCGACGTCGCGCGGCCGGAGCTCGTCTCAGACGAGGGGTTCCGCCCGCCGGGCCTCGTTTCGTGGGCGGCATCTTCCTCATGGTCGCGCTGACCGCGGGCGGGTTCGGCGTCGAGGGTCTGATCCAGGCCTCGCAGGAGCACTCGCGCGTTGGGGTTCTGCAGGCCGAGGTCGCCGGCCTCACGCGCCGGCTCGACGCCGACGAGCAGGGTGCGGCGAGCGAGCGCGTCGAGGTCGGCAAGGTAGCCGGACGCGCGACCGGCGTCGCGCGGTCGGTCTCGCGGTCGCTGGCGCGGATGAACTGGTCGTTGCAGGGCGTGCCGAGCGAGGGGCAGCTGGCAAGCCTGCGCGGTCAGCTCGACGCCTACGCATCATGCGTCGGTCAGCTGCAGAGCGAGATCGCCGGGTTGGGCATCAACTGGCGAATCGACCCGGGGAAGCCCTCGACCGACTCCTTCCGCCTGTTCACCTCGGTGCCGGCGTCGAGCGCCTGCTCCGCCGGCGGTTAGTCACTTCGTCCTCGGGACCAGCTCGGTGGCCGGGCAGACCGCGCGCCGGCCGCACTTTAGGGATGGGAGATTGTCGGCGGCGCCTGGCTGTGGCGCTTTTAGGTAACCGGCGCACGCCTCGCGGGAGATGTGTAACAGTGCCCGCCGTGCGGAGAGGCCACGTCTTGCGGCGTCGTTTCCATGCGAGCGTGTGCTCGACCGCGGCCGTGCTCGCGGCCGGTCTGGTCGCGGCGGCCGGCGCGTCGGCGGCACCCTCGTTCAGCGCCCACGGGAGCGCCGAGCAGGTGTACGT
This sequence comes from Solirubrobacteraceae bacterium, assembly GCA_036513815.1. Lineage (GTDB taxonomy): Bacteria > Actinomycetota > Thermoleophilia > Solirubrobacterales > Solirubrobacteraceae > Palsa-465. The sequence goes on along the minus strand of DATBYI010000468.1, from coordinate 3,109 downwards.
CACCGGTCTGGCCGCGAACGCGCAGATGTCGCTCATCAGCTCAGGCGGCAAGACGCTGTACACCGAGGACGCGGACTCGCTGGGCGGCCTGCTCTTCCGCAATGTGCCACCGGGCAGCGGCTATCGCGTACGCCTGTCCTCGGACGGCTCGGAGTCGGGGCCGATCACCGTCCACTCGGATGCAGCAAAGCCCTGGGATCCGAGCATCTACAACCAGTCGATCCCGGACAGCGGGTACACGTACCTGACCACGCGCGATGGAACGCAGCTCGCGATCGACGTGCACCCGCCGACGAATCCGGCGGGCGTGCTGCCGACGTCGCTCGGGTTGCCGGTGCCGCCGGGCGTGCCCAGCCCCAGCCTTCCAATCACCTTGCCGGGTCTACCCAGCCTGCCCAGCCCGCTGGCCAAGCGGTCACACGTGAGCGTCCCGTTCACGCCGCCTTACCCGACGCTGATCGAGTACTCGGGCTACGGCTATGCCGACCCCAGCGGCCCCGTCAACGGCATCGCGGTGCTCGCCAACTTGATGGGGTTCGCGGTCGTCGACGTGAACATGCGCGGCACGGGCTGCTCGGCCGGGGCGTATGACTTCTTTGAGCCCCTCCAGAACCTCGATGCGTACGACGTGATCGAGACGATTGCCCACCAGCCATGGGTGCTTGGCCACAAGGTGGGGATGATGGGCATCTCCTATGGCGCGATCAGCCAGCTGTTCGCGGCTCAACTCGACCCGCCCGACCTCGCGGCCATCTCGCCGCTGTCGACGATCGACGCGACGGCGACGACGCTGTACCCCGGAGGCATCCTGAACACCGGCTTTGCGGTCGCGTGGGCGCAGCAACGCCAGGAGGAGGCCGAGCCGGCGGGCCCGAACAGCGGGCAGCCGTACGCGTATCAGCAGATTCAGAACGGCGATCAGACGTGCAAGGCAAACCAGGTGCTGCACGGCGAAGCGGCCAGCTTGATGGACAAGATCGACGCCAACTCGCACTACATCCCGTCGACGGCCGATCCGCTCGATCCGATCACGTTCGTCAACAAGATCAAGGTGCCGGTATTCATGGCGTGTCAGTGGGAGGATGAGCAGACGGGCGGCCACTGCCCCGATCTCGTGCAGCACTTCACTGGCACCAAGCAAAAATGGTTCACGTTCACCAATGGCGCGCACGTCGACTCGCTTGACCCGGACACGTTCGACCGCTGGTACGACTTCTTGGAGCTGTACGTTGCGCACCAGGCGCCGATCGTCAATCAGGCCGTAATCCGAGCCGCCGCGCCGTATATCTATCAACAGGCCATGGGGCTCCCGGACACCGACGCGGACACGCTCCCGCTTGATCGGATCCAGGAGGAGCCGACCTACCAGTCCGCCCTCACCGCGTTCCAGAAGCTGCCCGAGGTGAGGGTGCTGTTCGACAACGGCGCCGGCACATCCCCAACCGGCCAGCAAACTCCCGGCGACCCCTACCCCGGGTTCGAGCAGTCGTTCTCGAGCTTCCCGATCCCCGGGACGAAGGCGCGCTACTGGTACCTCGGCTCGAGCGGGACGCTCAAGAACAGTGCTCCCGTCCGCAGGGGCATCAACTGGTACACGTCGAACGCGAAGGCCGTACCGCTCAACGACTACCCACAGACCAGCACCGAGGCCGGCGGCCTGTGGGGCAACGCATCGGAGTGGCAGTGGAACTGGGCGCAGAATCCAGCGGGCACCGCCGTCTCATATGTCTCGGCGCCTTTGAAGGCCAACACCACGGTGATCGGCGCCGGCGCTGTTCACCTGTGGGTGCGGTCCTCGACTCCCGACGTCGATCTCCAGGCGACGGTCAGCGAGGTGCGACCGGACGGGAACGAGACGTTCGTGCAGAACGGGTGGCTGCGGGCCAACGAGCGCAAGCTGTCGACCAACACCGACAACATCCTTCATCAGAAGAGCACGCTGCTCGAGCCGATCCCGAGCATGCTCACCTCCGATGTCAAGCCGATGCCCAAGGGTAAGTTCGTCGGGGTCGTGATCCCGCTCTACTACGAGGGTCATGTCTACCGCGCGGGCTCCCGGATCCGGGTGACGATCTCGGCGCCCAACGGCACGCAGCCGGTGTGGGCGTTCAGCCAGACCGATCCAGCGGGCACGGCGAGGGTGTCGGTCGAGTTCTCCAAGAAGATGCCCTCGAGCCTCATCCTCCCGGTCGTCCCGGGCGTGAACGTGACGAGCGGTCTGCCCGCGTGCCCGAGCCTGCGCAACGAGCCGTGCCGGCCGTACGTTGCGATCACGAACCGCACCGCGCGTCACTAACCATCGAGCACGGTCAGGTCAAGCTGAGCCACCCGTTCCGGGTCGGCCAGGATGTCCATCTCGGCAATCCTTCCGTTTCTCACCGTGCAGGCCATGACCGAGAATGGCTGTCCGTCCCGGAGCGCGACCATGCCCGCGGCGCCGTTCACGAGCGCTCGCCGCATGGTCAAGTTGACACGCGACCACATGGTTGCCTGGCTGGCCACGGCCTCCGCGCCGCGCAGGTGGCGGGTGAGGCCAGGTACCTCTCCGCCGTCGGCCCTGAGCTCGATCTCGGGGTCGAGCAGTGCCACGAGCCCGTCGAAATCACCCTCGCGCGCCGCGGCGAGAAAGGCGTCGACCACCGCCCACTGGGCGCTCAGATCGGCGTCGGGCGTCGGCGCGGTGCCGCGGACGCGCCGGCGGGCCCGGCTGGCCAACTGACGCGTCGCCTCGGGCGAGCGGTCGACGATCGGCGCGATGTCGTCGAACGGCACGGCGAAGATGTCGTGGAGGACGAAGGCCAATCGCTCGGGCGGGCTGAGCGTGTCGAGCACCACCAGCAACGCCACGCCGACCGAGTCCGCCAGCATCGCTTCGTGTTCGGGATCCGTTCCGTCGGGGTGGTCGATGATCGGGTCCGGCATGTGCGGAGCGAAGGGATCCTCGCGACGGGTCTGGCGGGACCGCAGCATGTTGAGCGAGACCCGGGCGACGACGGTCGTCAGCCAAGCCTGAAGGTTGTCGACGTCGCTCGTGTCGGCGTTGCTGAAGCGCACCCAGGCATCCTGGACGGCGTCGTCCGCGTCGCTGAGCGAACCCAGCATCCGGTAG
>DATBYI010000467.1:0-2954 GCA_036513815.1 Solirubrobacteraceae bacterium | reverse complement strand
CCGGAGCAGACCGACGTCGATTCGTTCGCCCCCCTCGAGCCCAAGCACGACGGGTTCATCAACTACCTGCAGGCCGGCCAGGCGGTGCCCGCCGAGCACCTGCTGGTGGAGCGGGCCAACCTGCTGACGCTGACCGCCCCCCGAGATGACCGCGCTGCTCGGTGGGCTGCGCGCGCTGGGCGCCAACTACGGTGAGTCCGATCACGGCGTGTTCACGGACCGTCCGGGCACGTTGACGAACGACTCCACCGTCAACCTGCTCGACATGGGCACGGAGTGGAAGCCGTCCGAGTCGGCCGGCGGGGTCTACGAGGGCAGCGATCGCAACACCGGTGCGCCCCGCTGGACCGGGACCGCGGTCGACCTCGTGTTCGGGTCGAACTCCCAGCTCCGCGCGATCGCCGAGGTCTATGCCGCCGACGACGGGTCCGGCAAGTTCGTCGAGGACTTCGTGGCCGTCTGGGACAAGGTCATGAGCCTCGACCGTTTCGACCTCGCCTGACCACTGCTGGGTTGAGTCCGGGAGGCCGACCCGGCCCCCGGACTCCCCCGCCGTTCCCACCGATCACGGCTCCGAGTTGGCGCCCGTGGTACACCGTACGCTCGAAAGTGGTATCGAGACCTTTGCCACGGCCAGCCTCAGCTACCTCGGTGAATAGCGACCGAGGCCAGGCGATCCTCCACAGCCTCGCGCTCGCGATCGCGTGCCTGGTGACGTACTGGTTGGCCGTGCACGGGCTGGCTCGGCTTCACTCCGTCTCCCGGGCGGATGACGTCCTGGGAGGCATCTGGGCGGTCATTGCCACCGTGTTCGTCTACCGGACCAGCTACGACGGCAGCGCCAGCGCCGCCCTTGACCGGATGACTGCGACCCTGCTGAGCTTCGTCCTGTGCCTGATCTACCTGCTCGTCCTGCCGGTCGACCCGGTCGGCCTGGCGGCGATGATCGGCGTCAGCGCGCTGGCCACGATGCTGCTCTCCCGGCCCCAGGACGCGGTGACCGCCGGTATCACGACGGCGATCGTGCTCGGGGTGGCCTCGCTGAGCCCGCACCACGTCTGGCAGCAGCCGATCCTGCGACTCGCGGACACGGCGCTCGGGACAGCGGTGGGCCTGGCGACGGCGTGGATCGCGCTCAGGCTCACCGCGTCCGAGGCGCGAGGACCATGAGCACCGAGCTGGTTCTCCTGGGGACGGCGGCCGCCCCGATGCCGGTTGCCGGCCGGGGAGGGATCGCGTCGGCGCTCGTCGTCGACGACCGCATCTTCGTCATCGACTGCGGCCGCGGGGCACCATCCGCCTTCGTCAACGCGGACCTCGACTTCCGGTCCCTGGCGGCGGTGTTCGTCACCCACCTCCACGCCGATCACGTCGGCGATCTGCCCGGCATGCTGCTGTACCCGTGGGGAGTTCGGACGGGTCGCGACGGCCCGCTACCGCCGATCCGGGTCTACGGCCCCGGGGCGACCGACCTGGTGCAGGGCATCCTGACGACCTACGCCTACCACCTGAAGGTGATGCCACTCGACGCCCGTATGCCCGACGCCGGGGGGCTCGTCCGGGCCGTCGATATCCGGCTCCCGGGCCCGGCCGACGGCGGGCCCCAGCAGCCAGTCGCGGTCATGCAAGAAGACGGCGTGCGGGTGACCACGATCGCCGTAACCCACGGTCACGTGATGCCGGCGCTGGCCTATCGCTTCGACACCCCCGACGGGTCGGTCGTGTTCTCAGGTGACACCACGGTGAATGGCGATCTCATCGCGCTCGCTCAGGAGGCGGACATCCTCGTCCACTGCGTCGCCGACCTCGGTTACCTTGAACTCCACGGGACAACCGGCGCGGAGCTGGAACACATGGCGGGACTCCACACCGATGTCACCGAGGTCGGCGGCGTGGCGGAGCGCGCACGCGTCCAGGAGCTCATCCTCACCCACTACCTCCCGGCCGAGCCGGACGCGATCGGCGAGGCGGAATGGGCCGCCCGTGCGGGGACGGGCTTCAGCGGCAAGACGACCGCGGGACGAGACGGCCTGCGTCGGGTCCTCGGACGCACCGGCGTTCACGATTCTTGATCTCAATCGGTGGCGAACGCCACTGGCGACGTAGCTATCGGTGTATCCGATAGCTGGGACGTGGACTCCTATTGGTCATGAGCCGCGCGTTCGCTAGCGTGCCTGGCGCCTTTGACGAACAGCGCCGACACCCGGGTTTGGCTGATCACGGGCGCATCGAGCGGCTTCGGCCGGGCGATCGTCGAGGCCGCCCTCGCCCGCGGTGACCTGGTCGCCGCGGGTCTCCGCAACCCGGCCGCATTCGCCGACCTGCCGGACGGCGCACACCCGGTGGCGTTGGACGTCACGAATCCAGACCAGCGTGAGGCTGCCGTGGCCGAGACGCTCGAGCGGTTCGGCCGCATCGACGTGCTCGTCAACAACGCCGGGCGCACCCAGGTCGGCGCCGTGGAGGAAACCACCGACGAAGAGCTGCGGTCGCTGTTTGAGCTTCACGTCTTCGGACCGGCTGCGCTGACACGCTTGGTCCTGCCGCACATGCGCCGTCAGGGCGGCGGCGCGATCGTGCAGATGTCGAGCGTCGGGGGTCAGGTGACCGCACCCGGGTTCAGCGCCTATTGCGCGACCAAGTTCGCGCTCGAGGGCCTGACCCAAGCCCTGCGCGACGAGGTCGCCGGGTTCGGCATCGTGACCTTGATCGTCGAGCCGGGCGCCTTTCGGACCGGACTGTTCCGTCCCGGAGCCGCGTACGAATCGAAGTCCATGCCCGAGTACGCGGATACCGTTGGCCCGACCCGCGCGTATGTCCGCGACGGCGATGGCTTCCAGGCGGGCGACCCGGCGAAGGCCGCCGAAGCGATCCTCGCCGCCCTGGACGCCGATGAGCCACCGCTCCGGCTCGCCCTCGGGGCGGACGCGATCGAGGGCATCGAGCAACACCTC
>DATBYI010000466.1:0-13621 GCA_036513815.1 Solirubrobacteraceae bacterium | reverse complement strand
ATCGCGGGGATGAAGGTGGGCGGCCGGCGCGAGCTGATCATTCCCCCGGGCCTCGCCTACGGCAAGGCGGGCAGCGGCTCGACGATCCCGCCTAACTCGACGCTCGTGTTCGTCGTCGATCTGCTTTCGGCGTCTTCTTAGGCTTCTCCGCGTCCGCCTCGGAGCGCTCGGCGCCGGAGTTGAGCGGGCGAGCGCGGTAAAGCGGGACGGGGTCGGGCATCCCCTTCAGCTTGTGCTTACGCGCATAGGACCAGTCGAACCGGTCGGGCGCCTGGTCACGTACGCCCTCGGTGCACAGCACGCTGCCGGCGCGCGCCACGCCGGTCACCCGGCTGGCCAGGTTGACCGCGTGGCCGTAGTAGTCGCCGGCGCGCTGTAGCGCGGTCCCGCTGGCCACGCCGGCGCGCAGGCTGGGCAGGTCCGCGGCCTGGACGGCGTCGAGCAGTGCCAGCGCCACCGACACGATCGCCCCGGCGTCAGGGCTGACGAACATGGCGGCGTCGCCGATCGTCTTGACCAGGCGGACGGGCGACTCGGTGACGTCGGTGGCGAGCTCCGCCATCCGGCTGACCACGCTGCCGAGCTCCTGGGCCTCCACCTCCGCCCCCAGGCGCGTGAACCCGACCATGTCCGCGAAGCACACCGTGATCTCCTGGGCGCCCCCCGCCTCACCGGACTCGCGCTCGGCGCGGCTCAACATCCCGCGACGCACCGCCTCGGCCAGGTGCTGCTTGTAGGCGGCGATCAGCACCGGGTCGATGGCCGGGATCAGCTGCTCGGCCACCGTGGCGAAGCGCTGCGCGACCTCCTCCTCGCTGTCGCCGGGCTGGAGGAACGCGTCGACGAAGGCGGCGGCCGTCGTCGCGGCCAGTCTCGACATCCCCTCCCCGAGCACCCGCGTGATCTCGGCGATCGCCGCCTCGCCCAGGCCCGCCTCCATGAACAGGCGCGTCGACTCGGCGGCCTGCGCCTCCTCCTCGCCGAACACGATGTCGTCGGGGGAGGCCTCGGGCAGCCCGAGCAGCCGGCGGATCCGGAGCATCCGACTCGCGGGCAGGCCGGTTCGCTCGGCGAGCTGATTCGCGGTGTAGCGGCCGCCCAGGATCCGCTCGACGAGAAGCAGCGCGAGCCGATCCTCGGCCACCGCCGCCTTCAGCTCCTCGAGCGTGTAGCCCTCCTGGACCAACCGGTCGAGCAGGCGCTCGCGCGCGGCGCGCTCCTCGCCCTCGAGTCCGTCGAGTAGGTCCTCCGCCGCGTAGTCCATGCTGGGATGGTGGCGCAAACCGAGGGGCCGCCGTCACGCGCCGCCGAAAAGCCCCCAAAACCTTTGTCCTCCGATCGATCGGCTAGCATCGGACGCCCTCGCGGGTACTCATTACGGCCGGCTTAGCTCGAGTCGCTGGTACGCCCGCCAACTCACGCCCGACCTTCTCATACGCACATGCTGTCGATCCTGATGCCCGTCTATAACGAGAGCGAACGCGTCGAGCGCGCCATCGCCGAGGTGCTCGACACGCCGCTGCCGACCGAGTTCGAGCTGATCGTCGTCGACGACGGCTCGACCGACGGCACGCGGGAGATCCTGCGCGGAGCTAACTTCGACGGCCGAGTCCGCCTGTTCGAGCATCCCGAGAACCGGGGTAAGGGAGCCGCGGTCCAGACCGCGCTGACCCACGCCCAGGGCGAGTTCGCGGCCATCTTCGACGCCGACCTCGAGTACGACCCGACCGACCTCGGCTTGCTGATGCCGCCGCTGCTCGACGGCCGGACGAACGCGTCCTTCGGCGTGCGAGCATTCGATGGCTACACGAGCCACTCGTTCCTGTTTGTGCTCGGCAACAAGGGCGTCACGTTCGCGTGCAACGTCCTCTTCAACGTCTACCTGCACGACATCATGACCTGCCACAAGATGATCCGGACCGAGGTGTTCCGGAGCCTGCCGCTGCGCTCGGCGGGCTTCGCGATCGAGCCGGAGATTACGGCGCGGCTGGTGCAGCGCGGCGAGCGGATCTTCGAGGTGCCGGTCCACTACCGGGCTCGCGCCACCGACGAGGGCAAGAAGCTGACCGCCGTCGACGGGTTCCGGGTGCTTGGCACGCTGCTGCGCTGCCGCTTCTCGGGCAATCACACGGCTGACTCCGGGACGTGAGGATTCGCTGATCGGTGGAGGGTCAGGTCCTCACGAAGACCCCCGTCGAATCGGCGCGCACCGGCCGTCCGGCCGGCGTGCGCTCGCGCCTGCCCGACTGGCACGGCCTGCTCTACTCGCCGTTCCTGCTCGCCGCGGCCATCAGCCTCGTCCTCGCGGCGATCTCGGCCGCGATCTTCCCCACGGTCGCGAGTTATGACCCCTGGGCCTGGATCTCCTGGGGCCGCGAGGTCGTCGATCCGCACCTGAGCTTCGCGATCAGCGGCGGACCGTCTTGGAAGCCGCTGCCCGTGCTGTTCACGACCGTGTGGGCGCTGTTCGGAAGCACCGCGGCGCCGACGCTGTGGGTGATCACCGCGCGCGCCGGGGGCTTCCTCGGGATGGCGGCGGCGTACCTGCTCGCGTCACGACTGATGTCGCGCCGGGCCGACACGCCGCGCTGGGCCATCGTGGCGGCCGGCCTGATCGCGGCCGCCGGCATCGTGATCACCCAGGACTGGTGGGACGAGATGTTCCGCGGCACGTCCGAGCCGATGGAGATCGCCACCGCGCTGTGGGCCGTCCTGGCCTTCCTCGATGGTCGGCGCGGCTGGGCCTTCGGGCTTGGCGTGGCGACGTCCCTACTTCGCCCCGAGGCGTGGCCGCTGATCATCCTCTACGCGATCTGGCTGTGGTGGAAGGAGCCGCGGCTGCGAGTGCTCGTCGTGCTCGGCCTGATCTCGATCCCGTTCTTCTGGTTCGTCCCGCCCTGGATCGGGTCGGGGCAGCCGTTCCTCGCCGCGATCCACGCCGAGGAGTACAACGGCGGGCTCGGCAACAACGTGTTCTTCGGCGTGCTCGGCCGCGGCATCGACATCCAGCTTCTGCCCGTTCTGCTGGCGGGAGCGGTGGCGGTGGCGTTCGCGTGGTTCGATAAGCCGCGCGACTGGCTCGTGCTCTGGCTCGCCGGCGGAACGGTCGTCTGGTGGGTGATCGTCGTCGGGATGACGCTCGATGGCTATCCGGGCCTCGAGCGCTTCTACCTCCCCGCCGCCGGGATGACGTGCGTGCTGGCCGGGTTCGGCATCGTCCGCCTGGCGCTGCTGGGGGCCGACGGAGTGCGCCGGCTCGGGGTTTCCTGGAGCACGGCGCCGGTGGCGATCGGCCTCACCGCGGTCCTCGTCGCGATCCTCGTCCCCTTCACATGGAGCCGGATCAGCCAGGCGAGCGCCGAGGAGAAGATCGCCAGCCAGGCGGTCTCGCACCTCAATCAGATGACCGAGGCGGTCAAGGCGGTGGGCGGCCACGCCGGCGTGTTCCCGTGCAAGTCGAGCTTTGCCGCGGTCAACCACAGCGTCCAGACGGCGCTCGCCTACAAGCTGCACGTGACCCTCGGCCGCGTCGGGACGACGATGCGCCACCAGGGCGTGATGTTCGTCGGGCCGCACGACTCGATCGACGGGATCGCGCCACCGATCGCCCACACCCTGACCCAGAGGCAGCTGATCGCTCAGGTCGGGATCTGGAAGATGTATCGGGTGACCGCGCCCAACTCGGACTACAGCTGCGTGGGGCGCTAACGGGCCGCGCGCCCGGGAGCTGCATCACGGCGCCGCGCGCCCGGGACCTGCGTCGCGGCGCCGCGCGCCCGGGACCTGCCTAACTCGTCACCAGGCCGCTTTCGTCGAGGGCGTGACGGACTACGCATGCCCCACATGCGTAAGTCGTCACGACCCGTGGGGAGCCGGTCGAGTGTCGTGTTATGCAGGTGCCGTGAGCCGTTCGCGCGGTCCCGGTGCGGGCAGGCGTCCGGGCTGCCACGCAGAATTGGGAACCCATGATCGTCGTTGGGATCGATCCCGGCACCGCCAGCACCGGCTTCGGCGTCCTCGAGGGCGCCGGATCGAAGCTGCGGCTGCTGGCCGCGGGGGTGATCGAGACGCGCGCCGGCGTCCCGCCTGAGCGCCGGCTGGCTGAGATCCACGCCCGGGTGGGGGATCTGATCGACGAGCACGGCGCGGACGCGATCGCCATCGAGGAGCTCTACTTCGGCGCCAACGTCCGGACGGCGTTTGCCGTCGGCCAGGCGCGGGGTGTCGTCCTCCTGGCCGCCGGTCAGCGCCGCCTGCCCTCGCGTTCCTACACGCCGCAACAGGTCAAGGCCGCGGTATGTGGCAACGGCCGCGCCGGCAAGGACCAGGTCGGCCGGATGGTTGCGCGCCTGCTGGGCCTGTCCTCTGCGCCGTCCGTGTCTGATCACGCCGCGGACGCCATGGCCGTCGCCATCTGCGACCTCAACCGGGCGCCGTTCGCACGGGCGCTGGCCGGGGCCGACCCGCCCGGTGCGAGCATCCAGGCCTCGTCGCGGGCGCGCAGATCCCGCCACAGCGGAGCGCGGGCATGATCGCGCTCGTGTCGGGCACGGTGGCGGTGCGTCGCGGCGACCATGTCGTGGTCGACTGCGGTGGCGTGGGCTACCGGCTCGCCGTGTCGGCCGAGACGCTCAGGCACGTGCCGGCGGTGGGTAAGGAGGTCCTCCTGCACAGCCACCTCGTCGTCCGCGACGACGCCCTGCACCTGTACGGGTTCGCCACCGAGGAGGAGCGCGAGCTGTTCTTGATGCTGATCTCGGTCCAATCGGTCGGGCCCAAGGTGGCGCTCGGGGTGCTCTCGGGCGGACCGCCGCGGGAGCTGTTGAAGGCCCTCGCGGCCGGCGACTCCGCCCGCCTCCAGGCCGCGCCGGGCGTCGGTAAGCGGACGGCCGAGCGGATCATCGTCGAGTTGCGCGAGAAGGTCGCCGCCACCGCGCCCGGGGTGGGCGGGATCATCAGTTCCGCCATCCTGAACGGCGCCTCCGGCACCGAGGACCCGCGAATGCTGGCCCGCGAGGGGTTGCTCGGACTGGGCTACTCCCCGGTCGAGGCCGACGAGCTGCTCGACGGCGCCGAGGGTGACCGGCCCGAGGATCTGATCGCCCACGCGCTGCGGACGGCCCGCCGATGAGTCCAGTCCGCGGGATCAACGACACCGAGCGCATCCAGGACCCCGAGCTTCTCCCCGACGACGATCTAGATCGCTCGCTGCGTCCCCGCCGGCTCGAGGACTTCGTCGGCCAGGAGGCGGTCAAGGACCAGCTCGCGGTCTCGATCGAGGCCGCCGGCAGTCGTGGAGAGGCCCTCGACCACGTGCTTCTGTCCGGTCCGCCCGGCCTCGGCAAGACCTCGCTGGCCCAGATCGTGGCCGCCGAGCTCGAGGTGCCGTTCGTGCAGACCGCTGGCCCCGCGCTCGAACGCAAGGGCGACGTCGCGGCCTTCCTGACCGCGCTCGAGCCTCGCGCGGTGTTCTTCGTGGACGAGATCCACCGCCTCCCGCGCGCGCTCGAGGAGACCTTCTACCCCGCGATGGAGGACGGCTGCCTGCCGATCACGATCGGCCAGGGGGCCGGGGCGAGTGTGGTCACGCTCCCGCTCCCGCCGTTCACGCTGATCGGCGCCACGACCAGGGCCGGCCTGATCACTACGCCGCTCCGCGACCGATTCGGAATCCAGCACCGCCTCGAGCATTACCGGCTCGAGGAGCTGGCGACGATCGTCCACCGCTCGGCCAGGCTGCTCGACGTCGCGATCGACCCGGACGGCGCGCGCGCGATCGCGGAGCGCAGCCGCGGCACGCCGCGGGTGGCCAATCGGCTGCTCAAGCGCGTGCGCGACTACGTCGAGGTGCGCGGGCCGGGGATGGTCACGGGCGAGGCGGCCGGCCGGGCCCTCGATCAGCTCGGCGTCGACCACGCCGGTCTCGACCGCCTCGATCGCGAGATCCTGCGGACGATCTGCGAGAAGTTCGGCGGGGGCCCGGTTGGGCTGTCGACGCTCGCAGTCTCCGTGGGTGAGGAGCAGGACACGATCGAGGATGTGTACGAGCCCTACCTGCTCCAGCGCGGCCTGATCGAGCGCACCCCGCGGGGACGCGCGGCGACGCGGCACGCCTTCGCGCACCTCGGCCTCGAGCCGCCGGGACCGCTATCGCTGCTCTGAGGCGCCGCCGCGAGAGGCCGCCTCGGCTCCCCTCCTTAAGGGTTAGTGAAGACCCTGGCGGTCGGGCCAGGACGTCCGGCTATCCTCAGGGCGCCCGACCAAGACCACCGGGTCCACACCACTGATTGCCGGGCCCGACTAACCGCGCCGATGAGTCACGAGCACTACTTCATTTGCCCACACTGCGGTAACCGCTCGATGGGCACCGACCGAAACGCCGGCTTCCGCCGTGAGGCGCGCGGGTGCGAGAAGTGCGGGTTCGCCTACCTGTTCGAGCTGCTCGACGACTACTACCCCGCGCCGAACGCGGCGTTCTTCGCCTGCGACAGCGACGGGCGGATCGTCGATTGCGGCCGTGGCTCGTTCGAGCTGACCGGGCTGAAGACCGAGCAGGTGATCGGGCGTCCGGTCGGCGAGGTGCTCGGGCTGAGCTTCGACGACGGGACCGATCACGTCAAGACGGCGCTCGAATGGGAGGTCCGGGTCAAGGCCAAGCCGGTGGAGGTCCGCGCCGAACGCGACCTTCCCGCTAAGGCCGTGGCCGACATCTTTCCGGCCTATGACGACGACGAAGGCGGCGTGCTCGTCGTGCTGACGCCGAACAACCACCGGTGAAGTCCGATCGAGTCGGACACGACAGCCGGGCGTCGTACCTCTAGCATCCAGACGGACGGATGACTGATCGCCAGCGCAATGGCTTCATCCTGCTCCTGGTCATCGGGCTGGTCTGCGGCTCGCTGGTCGTAATCGCCGGCATCCCGGGGGCAGTCAAGCCGAAGAAGACGGTGCTGGGCCTCGACCTCAAGGGCGGGGTACAGCTGGTCTACCAGGGCCTGCCGAGCGCGCAGACGCCCACGGTCACGGCTGCCGCACTCCAGCGGGCCGTCGACATCATGCGCAGCCGCGTCGACCAGTTGGGCGTGGCCGAGCCGGAGATCCAGACCTCGAGCGATAACCAGATCGTCGTAGGACTGCCCAACGTGAGTGACACGGCGCGGGCGGAGAACGAGGTGGGGACGACCGCCCAGCTCTACTTCTACGACTGGGAGGCCAACGCGCTGACGCCGAACGGCAAGACGGTCGCCAGTCAGCTCCAGAGCCAGGATCCAACCGCGATCACGATCAGCCAGGGGAGCGGCAGCACGATTGGACCGGGCTCGCCGGGGGCCGGCAGCATGGACCTCTACCAGGCGGTCCAACTCGCCTCCAAACAGACTGGCTGGAAGGGCAAGACCAACTCGCGGCTCGGGTCGCAGTACTGGATGTTCGGCGCGCCCGGGAGCGCCGCGTGCGCCACCGTCGCCAAAGACCAGGGCACCGTTCCGCTGGCCGGGTCGCACTGCCTGCTCTCGGGGCCCGACGACAACATCACGGACCTTCAATCCGGGCTTCCGGCTGGCGTGAGCGCCTCCGAGGGCCAGGTTCTCGTGATCCCGCAGGGCTGGGTGGTGCTCCAGGCCGTTCCCCAGAGCTTCTCCCATCTGACGCCGCTCAGCGACCCGAACGCGCAGTTCTTCGTGCTCAAGGACAACGTCGCGCTGCGTGGCTCGGATATCACCAACCCGCAGGAGAGCAGCGATCCGAACAGCGGCGAACCCGACGTTACGTTCGGGTTCAGCTCCACGGGCAAGTCGGAGTTCCAGAACGTCACCGCGGCGATCGCGCGGCGCGGTGCGCTCGTCTCAGGGCTCGGCCAGTCGCTCTACCAGCACTTCGCGGTGGCCCTCGGCGGGCTGACCAACCAGCTCATCACCGTCCCGTACATCGACTACAAGACGTACCCGGACGGAATCAACGGCGACAACGGCGCCGACATCAGCGGTAGCTTCACGATCAGCTCCGCGACCGATCTGGCCAACGAGCTGCGCCTGGGGGCGTTGCCGATCAACCTGAAGTTGATCTCCGAGTCGCAGGTGTCGGCCACGCTCGGCAAGCAGGCGCTGAGCAAGGGCCTGACCGCGGGCCTCGTCGGGTTGCTCGTCGTCGCCATATTCCTGATCGCCTATTACCGCATCCTCGGTCTGATCGCGGTCGCGGGACTCGCCGTGTACGGGCTCTACTTCTTCGCCCTGATCAAGCTGATCCCGATCACGCTGACGCTGCCCGGTATCGCCGGTCTGATCCTGACCATCGGCGTCGCCGCCGACGCCAACGTCGTGATCTTCGAGCGCGTGAAGGAGGAGATACGCGGCGGGCGCTCGATCCGTCAGGGGATCGTCACCGGATATCGCAAGGGCCTGACCGCGATCATCGACGCGAACGTGGTGACGATCATGACCGCGTTCATCCTGTTCGTGCTGGCCACGGCCGACGTCCAGGGGTTCGCCTTCACCCTGGGAATCGGCACCTTCGTCTCGCTGTTCACGGCGGTGATGGCGACGCAGGCCATCCTCACCACGATGGGCAACTCGCGGCTCGTTGCGAGGCCGTCCGCGCTCGGAGCCGGCGGCGACAAACGGGTGTGGCGGTTCGACTTCATGGGCGCGTCGAAGTACTTCTTCACGATGTCCGGCGTGATCCTGCTGGTCGGGGCGCTCGCGATCGGCGGCAGGGGCCTCAACCTGGGGATCGACTTCACATCGGGGACGCGGATCACGACCAGCCTGGTCCATCCAGCCACCGAAAGCCAGGTGAGCGCGCTGGTGGCGGCCGCCGGAGCCAAGGGCCCGCAGGTACAGAAGGTGACCAACAAGTCGCTCGGTAGCACCGTGTACCAGATCTCCTCCAAACAGCTCCAGCCCTCTCAGGTCGAGACCGTCAAGCGCGAGCTCGAGAACAAATACGGCCTCTACCGCAACACATTCGACTCGACCTCGGTGGGGCCGACCTTCGGGAGCACGGTGGCGAACAGCGCCGTGGTCGCGATCATCGCCTCGCTGCTCGTGATCTCGGCCTACGTCGCGCTGCGCTTCGAGTGGAAGTTCGCCGTCCCGGTGCTGATCGCCTTAGCGCATGACCTGCTGATTACAGCCGGCGTGTATGCCTTGACCGGCCGGGAGGTGACGACAGCGACGGTGGCCGCGCTGCTGACCATTTTGGGCTACTCGATGTACGACACGATCATCGTGTTCGACCGCGTGCGAGAAAACATCCCGCGAATGCCGCGCGCCGCCTTCTCGCAGATCGTGAACCGGTCGATGTCGGAGGTGCTGACGCGGTCGATCGCGACCACGTCCTGCACGCTGATGCCGATCATCGCGCTGCTCCTGTTCGGCGGCACCGCCGGCTCGACCGAGTTGACGGACTTCGCGTTCGCGCTGCTCATCGGCGTGGCGTCCGGTGCCTACTCGTCGATCTTCATCGCCTCGCCCGTCCTCACGCACTGGAAGGAGCGCGAGTCCCAGTACCGCCACCGCCGGGCGAGGATCGAGGCCGATCTCGGATACGTGCCGGCGTACGCCGAGCGCGCGGCGGACATCGAGCCGACGACCAAGCGCGGCCGGCGGACCGGCCGGCTCACCGAGCCCAGCCCCGATGGCGTGTCCGCGGCCGAATTCGAGCAGATGAAGCGGGACATCGCCGAGGAAGAGCGTGAGCGCAGTCACGGCACCTCGACCCTGACCAAGCGCCTCTCGCGCACCGCCGATGAGAATGACGCACCGGCGCCCGCGCCGCGAGCGGGGAGGGCTAAGGCTCCTCGAGCCAAGCCAGCGCCGGCGCGGCGCACCGAGCCGCGGACCGGAGCGACCCGGCCAGCCCGCGACGAGGCCGCCACCCGGCCAGCCCGCGACGAGGCCGCCACCCGGCCGCCCCGAGACGGGGCCGACGGCGCCGGCAACGGAGCCCCGGCGCCCGATGGAGTCGGAGAGGCACCCGAGGAGGTCCGTCCCGCACCGGACATCGCCGAGAACGAAGGCATGGCGGCGACGCCTGAGAAGCGCACCCCGAAGTCGCGGCAGCGCAACCGCCGCCACGGGAGGCGTCGCTAGTGTCCGAGAAGGGCGACTGAAATGGGAATGCTCGCGTGGGCGATGATGGGTCTCGCCCTCTGGCACTTCACGATCTGGCTCCCCGACCGGTTCTGGGGCGGGATCGTAGGCGCGCTGATCGGCGCGCTGATCGGAGCGGCGCTGTTCGGCTGGGCCGTCCATGGCTTCAGCATCCCGGGCCGCCACGACACCCATCTCACGACTGCGCTGGAGGCGATCCCGGGCACTCTGATCGGCCTCGCGGTGGTGTGGTTCGAGGGCGTTCGGCGCGAGCGGGTGACGGGCCTCGGGCCCGAGATGGTCTGATCAGGGCTGAGAACTGCCGGTTCCGTCGGGACCGGCACCTAGGCTGCCCGCGATGCCCGAGGCAGCCCTCCTTCGCCCAGAGCCGGTCGAGTCTCCCCTCCCGGACGTCGGGCTCCACGTTGTACCGGCGCCGCCCCCGGCCGCTCCGAGGCTGGAGATCCCCGCCTATGACCTGGGCGCCGCGGTGGCGCTGAGCCGCGAGCTCGGCATCAGCCACGTGCTCGCCCAGGTGCTCGTCCGCCGGGGGATCGTCGACTCCGCCCTCGCGCGGGCGTTCCTCGATCCGCAGGAGGAGCACCCGCCAGCTGCGTTCGCCGGGATCGATCGCGCGCTGGGGGTGATCGAGCGGCACATCGAGGCGGGGAGTCGGATCATCGTGCACGGGGACTACGACGTGGACGGCGTGTGTGCCACCGCGATCATGGTCCGTGCGCTGCGCTCGCGGGGAGCCGACGTCGGCTGGTACCTGCCCGATCGCCTGGTGGATGGTTACGGGCTATCGCTCGAAACGGTCACGCGCCTGGCCGAGCGCGGGACGGGGCTGCTCCTCACAGTCGACTGCGCGATCACCGCGGTGAGCGAGGTTGCCGCCGCGCGCCAGGCCGGGCTCGACGTGATCATCTCCGACCATCACTCCCCGCGCGCCGACGGAGAGCTGCCGGAATGCGAGATCGTCCATCCCGCCGTGTGCGGCTATCCGTGCCCCGATCTGTGCGGCACCGGCGTCGCCTACAAACTGGCGCAGGCGCTGGGGGCGGCCACCGCCGAGGACGACCTCGAGCTCGTCGCGCTCGCGACCGTCGCCGACCTGATGCCGCTCGTCGGGGAGAACCGCCGGCTCGTGCGCGCGGGGCTGAAGGCGCTCTCGCGCACGGCGCGACCCGGCCTGCGCGCGCTGATGACGGTCGCCAAGGTCGACCCGAGCTCGCTCGACACCCAGGCGCTTGCCTTCCGCCTGGCGCCCCGCATCAACGCCGCCGGGCGGCTACGCCGGGCCGACGCCGGCCTCGAACTGCTCCTCACCGAGGACGAGCAGCGCGCCGCCCAGATCGCCGAAGAGCTCGACCGGGTCAACGCCGAGCGCAGAGCGGTGGAGCAACGGATCGTGTGGGAGGCGGAGGCGCAGGTGGCCGAGCAGGGGGAGCGTCGCTCCTACGTCCTGGCCGGAGAGGGGTGGCACCCCGGGGTGGTGGGGATCGTCGCCTCGCGGGTGGTCGAGCGCCACCACCGTCCGGTCGTCGTCGTCGGGCTCGACGGAGAGGAAGGCTCTGGCTCGGCCCGCAGCATTCCGGGGTTCGATCTGCTGGCCGCGCTGCACGCCGGCGCCGAGCACCTCGAGCGCTACGGAGGTCACCGCGCGGCGGCGGGCATGACCATCCGGCGCGATCGTCTCGAGCCGTTTCGCGAGGCTTTCGAGCGCCACGCCGTCGAAGTCCTGCCCGACGAGCTGCTCATCACGCGCGAACGAGTCGACGCGATCGCCTCCGGCCGTGAGCTCGGCCTCGACCTGGCCGAGGAGCTCGAGCGTCTCGAGCCGTGCGGGATCGGCAATCCACGCCCCCGGTTGCTCGTGCCCGGCGCCCGCTTGCATGACCCGCGCCCGATGGGGGAGGGACGCCACCTGCGCTTCTCGGTCGGCTCGGGCGGGATCAGTGCGCGGGCGGTGGCCTTCGGCTGCGAGGGCCGCCTCGGGGTCGAACCCGATGAGCCGGTCGACGCCACGTTTCGGCTCGAGCGCAACTTCTGGAAGGGCGCGGTCGAGCCACGCCTCGTGCTGGGCCACGCGCGGCCGTGCGGGGCGGTTGGCGACCAGATCATCGAGGTGCTGGCCGAGCCCGATGACTACGTGGCCGCGGTACTCGCGGAGCTCGACGGGGAGGTGTCGGCGCCGGCGCCGGTGGTGGCGAGGACGCGGAGGGTGCTCGACCGTCGGGGTCACAGTCCGCTCGCCGTGCTGGCTGACGCGGTCGCGGCCGGCGGGGAGGTGCTCGCCGTGTGTGCCGACGCTCCGCGCCGCCTGACCGGGCTCGGGCCGCGGACGGGCGGGTTCGCCCTGATCTCCTACCAGGCGCTCGGACGCCAGGTGTCGAGGGCCGAGCGCTTTGAACACCTCGTCGCGCTCGACCCGCCCTCGAGTCCCGCGGCGGGCGCGCTCCTCGACGCCGGCGCCGGCTACACCCATTTGGCGTGGGGCGAGCCTGAGCTACGCTTTGCACAGCAGATGCACGAGTTGGAGTACGGTCTTCGTGCTTCACTCGCGGTTCTCTACCGGGCCCTCAGGGCGCGGGGGAGGGTGGCCGGCGAGGAGCTCGAGCACCTGCTTCGCGGAGACGGTCCGCACGGACGCCCGGCACATCTGGCCGCCCGGCTGATCAGGGTCCTCGCGGAGCTCGAGCTCGTCAGCCTCGACCGGGATCTGCCGGCCCTGGCGATGGCGAGCGACGCGCGGACGGCGCTGGAGCGCTCACCGGCGTACAGGGTCTACGCCCAGTGCTACGAGGACGGACGACGATTCCTGACCAGCGCAAACCATCTTCCAGGAGGCTGAGCCGGTCCCGCAGAGACGGGGCGGGATCGCCGTCGGGTGAGGATGGCTCGGGAGCGGCGCTGTTCGCGGCACGCCCGCCGGTCGATCGCGTCGCGGGAAGCGACGGACAGGCTGACGTCGCGCGGATCGAGCTGACCGACGCCGAGCGGCGGCTGCTCGGCGACCTGTTCGCGATCGTCGAGGAGCACGCGCACGAGTCGGCTCTGCCCATCGATCGCGATCGGGTCGAGGAGGCGTTCGTGTACGCGTGCGTGCATCACGCCGACCAGCGCCGGCAGTCCGGCGAGGACTTCATCGTTCACCCGGTCGGCGTGGCCAAGATCTGCGCTGGCATGCGGCTCGACACCGAGACGCTGTGCGCGGCGCTCCTGCACGACACGGTCGAGGACACGTCGGCGTCGCTCGAGGAGGTCCAGGAGGCGTTCGGCGAGGAGATCGCCGGACTCGTCGACGGCGTCACGAAGCTGACGGGGCTGACCTTCCAGTCGCGCGACGAGGCGCAGGCCGAGAACTACCGCAAGATGATGGTGGCGATGGCCACGGACATCCGGGTCATCCTGATCAAGCTGGCCGACCGCCTGCACAACATGCGCACGATCGGCGCGATGGTCAAGCAGAAGCAGATCGAGAAGGCCCGCGAGACGCTCGACATCTACGCGCCGATCGCCCACCGGCT
>DATBYI010000465.1:0-9199 GCA_036513815.1 Solirubrobacteraceae bacterium | reverse complement strand
GAGTACGCGCCGACCGAGGACGCGTACACCAGCGTCGGGACCTTCGCCTCGACCGCGGCTCGGAAGACTCTTTCGCTGCCGGCCACGTTGACACGGTGCGTGATCGACTCGGTCCGGCCCGGTTGGATCAGCCACGCCAGGTGGACGATGGCGTCCGCGCCGCGCAGCAGCGGGACGAGGTCCGAGGCCGCGATGTCGGCCGCCGCGAAAGTCGTCCGGGCGAACGCGCGATCTGGAGCCCGCCGTGCCACCGCAACGATCTCCTGGACTCGCGGTTCGGCCTCGAGCGACTCGAGGACGCTCGTGCCGACGTTTCCGGTGGCGCCGATCACGACAACTCTCATGACCAGTCCCTACCCATCCCACCACCGCGACACCGCAGGTGTGCCTTAGTCAGCTGGCGGAACGTGTGTGCGCCTCGGTCAATCTCTCCGGGTCGTCCGTTGATGTTTCCAAAGGTTCGGCATCAAAATTCATCGAGGAAGTCCGCTTCGTGGGAAACGGACGCAAAGTCCGGGAAAATCCGGACGCACCATCAGTCGCAGAACGACGAGAAATACCTGCAAACTAGGCTGGTTCAGATGCAGGGCCGCACGACTGAAAATCGTGGTGTCCCCGGTTCAAGTCCGGGTCTCGCCATCGTCAATGCCTGTTTGCGGGACGGCCGTGGCGGAAGCCCGACCGCCGTGCTGTGGGAGACGGGACTGACCGACGCCGAGCGCCGCCAGGTGCCTCGGCTCGCCGGCACCTCGCACGCCGTGTTCGTCTCCGCTCAGGATGACCGGGGAGACGAGCCGCGCGCATCTTTGCGCTTCTTCACGTCCACGGGCGAACTGCCCGCGTGCGGACACGGGACCGTCGCGGCACTCGCCTTCCTCGCGGAAGACGCCGAGAGCGAGGAGTACGGAGTGACGCTCAGCGCGGGCGGGCGTTCGTTCGCCGGCGAGGCGAGACGCACCGCCGAGCACACGCTCGCGACGTTCGATCCAGGCGAGGTTCGGCTCCGACCGGCGACGACTCAGGAGCGCGATCTCGTACTCCACGCCTTCGGCCCGGACCCGGAGATCGTCGCCTCCGAGATCTGCGTCGCGTCGATCGGGCGCTCCCGGCTCCTCGGGCCGGTAGCCGACCCGTCGGCGCTGGCGAGATTGAGTCCCGACTACGACCTTCTCCGCGACGGCTGCGATGGCCTCGGTCTCCTCGGTTGCTACGTCCACTCGGTCCCGACGACCGAGGGGCGCCTCGCCGCGAGGATGTTCGCCCCATCGATCGGCGTCCGGGAGGACATCGCAAACGCCAACAGCACGGCGTGCCTCGCGGCCAAACTGGCCGGACGCGGCGTGACCCGGATCACCGTCGACATGGGCGACGCGCTGGGCCAGCCCGCGTCGATCCTGGCCACGACGGAGCCGCTCCAATCCGATCTGCGCATCCGCGTTGGCGGTGCGGCCGCAGTCGACCGAACGGGCAGCCGGCCGTAGGACCCGCGGGACTGCGACGCGTCAGCAGGCGGGGTGGGCGACCGGCTCGCGCGAGACGCGGGAGACGGAAGGGCATGCCGCCGCGGCGCCGACCAGGACGGGCGTCGAGGCGCGCGAGATGCGGGAGAGGCCGGCCACCGTCGCGTGATCGGAAACGACCAGCCGACCGCTGCGGGAAGGGGTCGCCGACACAGCAAACCCAGCCGTTTGGCCCGGGGCCAGTCGAGGGATGTCGAGGCAGTAAAGGCCGCGATAGCTGATCGCCTCGGGAGCCTGGACCGCAAGCAAGCTGGCGGGCGGTCGAGTGCACAGCCGCACGCTCAGGGCCGCCACCGGCGACGTGTCGGTAACGGTGTCGTGGTAGCTGAAGCGGGTGCCGAAGGGCACGAACGGTGGCGCGCTGATGCCGGCGCGAACGGGCGTGTCGCCCACCGCGGTCACCCCAGCCTCGGCCATGTTGTTGGCGGTGTTCGAGTCGTCCGTGTTCGAGGACACCACCACGACGCTCCGCAGGTTCGCTGCGACCAGGATCCGGGTGCGGCTGCGAATCGTCACCGAGGAGCCGGGCGCCAGCGCACCGAGCTGACAGCGCACGGGCCGGCCCTGACTGCAGCGCCCGGCGGTAGTAGTCAATGACAGGACGTGCGACACACTGTCGTACAAGTGAGGCCGGAACGGGGGAATCTCCCGGGCGACGACTCCGTTCGCAACCACGGGCCCCAGGTTACGCACCACGGTCACGCTCTGGACGACCCCGCCGACGCGCACCCGAGCAGGGGTGATGCGGTGCGTGATCGAGAGATCGGCTCCGGAGACCTCGCCGACGAGGTCGGGTCCGTCCGGCGGGGGGGTCGCGCCGGGCGGGAGCGTCGGCTGCTCGGGCCCTTCCCCGCCGGCCCCCGATTCTGTCGTGGTGTACAGGTTAGTCACGGTCACGCTCTCGTTCTGGCCCTCGAGGATCTCGACCGGGTTCAGGCTGATCGTCACCTGCGTGGCCCCGTGCGTCTCGTCCTCTGAGATCGTGTAAGCCACGCCTCCGACCACCTGGTCGATGGGTGCCGTTCCGGGCTGGTAGCCGCCGCGGACGGTGATCGTGTCGTACTCTCCCGCGGCCAGGTTCAGTACGGTCGTGTCGTTTCCGTTCGCGCCTCCGGTGATCCGGACCGGCCACGTCACGCCCGCCGGCCCGTCCCCCTCAACTATCAGGTGAACGGTGATCTGCCCGGCGCACGTGTGGTCCGTGCCGGATTCCTGGAGCACGGTGTTCCCCGAGGTGGCCCGGATCCGGCTGGTACCCGAGCCGCCGAGGACGGAAAAGAACAGGTCGCTGTGGGCCGGGACGTCGAAATGGCCGAAGTCCGTGCCGGTGAGATCGATCCAGTCGCCGCTGCGAGCACTGTCGCCGGTGTTGCGCAGCCGCATGTCCAGGGCTCCGCTGGCGTCGATGCACAGCGCGGTCAAGCTGAGAGTGTCGTCCGGCGGGGCTGGCGGCTCCGATGGCGAGGGCGGTGGGAGGCACGCGGTCAGCTTGGTCTCGTTGATCACCAGATCGCTGGAGGGCACGGTGGCGGCGATCAACTGGCCACTGAGCTGGGGATGACCGCTCGTGGTCACGGTGGCGTTGGGGGCGAGGATCGAGCCCTGCCAACTAACGCCGTGGTTTACGGCCAGCCCGGTGGCGAGCGGCATGTTCCAGAGGATCCCTGACGCGGCCGCGCTGCCTTGGAGGTTCATGTACTGAGGCGCGATCGTGAGCTCCGTGTCGGTGGTGACGTTGATCAATGCGGTCGCGCCCGGCTGGGTGAGGTCGATGACGATCCCCGCGGCCCGGGTCAGCTGGGCTGCGCTGACCGTGAACACGTTCAGACCGGCGTCGGTGCCGGTCAGCTGGAGCGCGGCCGAATACGGGTTGAGGGTCACGCTCGCGCCGGTGGTCTGGATCTCATCCGCCAGGGAGGCACTCAGCTCGCGCAGCGTCACGAACTCGGACTCGAACGAGAAGGGCGGTACCGCCTGCGTCACACCGCCGGACACGGTGAAGTTGGGTGCGACGTCCGCGGTGCGCCCGTACGTCACACCGCCGGACACGCTCCCGCCGGCGCCGGTCGAGCGACCGGCGATGAAGTCACGGCCGGCGATGATTTCGGGGCTCGGCTCGCCCGGAGCAGGACCGACGTTGATCCCGTCGAGTGTTACGTCGCCGGCGGCGGCGATCCGCCCGGCGATGCTCGTCCCGCTGATCGAGGTGAAGTCACCGTCGCTGAACACGGCGAACCCGGCCGCCTCACCCAAGGCCGCGCACTCGCCCGGGTCGAGTCGGGCGCTCGGGTGCGAAGCGGTCGCGGCCTGCGTCGGCCACGCCGCGACCAGAATCGCCGCCACGACCCACCCCGTGAACCTCCGGCCGGGCATCCGCGTAGAGCATATGCCTCACCACGCATGGCGTCGATCAGCCCGGCGGGCGGCGCGTTTGTCAGCGCAGTCAAGCCGCCGGTTGTGGCTTCCGCGCCCGGACGATCGCGGCACCGGCGTGCTCGTGTACGCGATGCGTCTCCTGGATCTCGACCTCGATCAAGCCCGAATCGGCGAGCACGCGTTCGAACTCGGCGCGCGTGAGCGCGCCGGCGATGCAGCCGGTCCACGACGCAACGTCGGCGCGGGTGGCCGCGTCGAGGTCGTCGTCGGCGATCACGTCGGAGACGGCAACGCGGCCTCCGGGGCGGAGGACACGCGCGGTCTCGCGCATGACCTGGGGCTTGTCGCCCGAGAGGTTGATGACGCAGTTGGAGATGACGACATCGACGCTGGCGTCGGGAAGCGGGAGATCCTCGAGGTAGCCCTTGACGAACTCGACGTTCTCGATCCCCGCCTGAGCGGCGGCTGACCGGGCCAGCTCGAGCATCTCATCGAGCATGTCGATCCCGATCGCGCGGCCGGTTGGGGCGACACGACGGGCGGAGAGGAGCACGTCGGCGCCCGCGCCCGAGCCCAGGTCGAGGACTACCTCGCCGTCGTGGAGATCGGCGACGGCGGTTGGCACCCCACACCCAAGCGAGGCGTTCACCGCTCCGGTCAGGGCCTCGTCCACCTCTCCATACAGCGCGGCGCCGAACCCGCGCGCCTCCTCGCCCGGGCTGCAACAGCCGCACCCGCACCCGCCGCCGGCGGCTGCCTCCGCGGCGGCCGCGTACTTCTCGCGCACGATCTCGCGAACCGCGAGTGGATCGGTTGTGTCTAGCTCAGCCATGCGGACAGCTCCTTGAGCGCATCGGGGATGACGAAGTAGTAGGCCCATAGGCCGCGTCGCTCGGAGCCGACGAGCCCGGCCTCGCGGAGGACCTTGAGATGGTGCGAGACGGTTGGCTGCGAGAGGTCGAACAAGGGGACCAGCTCGCAGACGCAGACCTTGCCCGCGTGTTTGCGCAGCACATCGACGAGCTGAACCCGCACCGGGTCGCCGAGCGCCTTGGCGATCGTGGCCATCCGCTCCGCCTGCGCGCGCTCGACGTCGGGGTAGACGACCGGCTCGCAGCAGCGCTCGCCTGCCGGGCGCTTCTGCTTCGGCACGAGCTCGAGATCGATCGCCATCTATTTACTTTTATCGATTGAAGTGATGGTTGTCAATGGATATCGTTCACGAACAGAACCCGATGGCCCACGTTCTGTTCGTCTGCCTCCACAACGCCGGGCGCTCGCAGATGAGCCAGGCGCTATTCGAACGAGCGGCCGGCGGCCGACACACCGCGTCGTCGGCCGGCACCACACCGGCCGACCGGGTCCACCCGAATGTCGTCGAGGTGATGCGGGAGCTCGGCGTGGACCTCGCCGGACGCCGGCCGCAACGTCTGACGCGCCAGCTCGCCGAGCGGGCCGACGTCGTCGTGACGATGGGGTGCGGCGACGAATGTCCCTACATCCCAGGGAAGCGCTACGTCGACTGGGAGCTGCCCGACCCGGCCGGACGGCCGATCGGAGAAGTCCGCGCCACCCGGGATGAGATCCGCTGTCGGGTCGAGGAACTCGCCACCGACCTCGACTGACCGGAGCAGCCTCCTCGTCGGCGTCGCCGCTCGAGGCATCCGACGAGGGGCCGCCGTTCGCCGGCCTGCGGCGTCTGGCCGGAAGCCGGCCGGCGTGACGTGCTCGCTCGGCCAGCAGGTACTCGATCTGGGCGTTGACGCTTCGCAGGTCGTCATCGGCCCACCGGCGCAGCGCGTCGAACAGGCGCGGGTCGAGCCGCAGCAGGAATCGCTTGGATGGCGTCATCCCCGACCTCAGGTGTAGAGCGAGGCGATGTTGATCACGGGCTTGGGCGAACGGTCCCCGCTCAGGACGACGAGCAGGTTGGCGGCCATCGCGGCCTGGCGCTCGGGGTCGAGCTCGACGAGTTCAGACGCGGCCAATTGCGCCACGGCCATCTGCGCGAGCTCGGTAGCGCCTTGGGCGATCATCCAGCGGGCGGCGATGATGGCATCGGCCTGCTGGCGGCGGAGCATCGGCGCGGCGATCTCGGAGGCGTAGGCGAGATGCGTGAGACGGGTCTCGATGACCTCGATTCCGGCGACGGCCAGGCGGTCCTGAAGCTCGGTCTGCAGCGCCCGGTGAATCTCATCGGTATTGCCCCTCAGCGAGCCAGATGGCTGTTCGGGATCGTCGTACGGATACCGCCCGGCCAGCTGACGCAGCGCGGTCTCGCTCTGGACGGGCACGAACTGCTCGTAATCGTCGACATCGAACACGGCCTTCGCGGTGTCGGTAACCCGCCAGACCACGACCGCGCCGATCTCGATCGGGCTGCCGGCGGCGTCGTTGACCTTGATCGGCTTGGTCTGGAAGCTGCGCACCCGGAGCGAAACCGTCCGGACCTTGGCGAACGGGTTGCGGCACCAGAAGCCGGACTCGCTGATCGTCCCGATGTAGCGACCGAACAGGATCAGCACCGCCGCCTGATTGGGCTGAACGGCAACCAGGCCGCCGAAGCCGAATCCGCCGACGACGTACAGGATGACGCCGAGCAGCACCGCCCCGTTGCCCGCGAACTCCAGGACGGTGGCGAGTGCGTAACCGCCGATCAGGGCAAGGGCGATCGGAGTGCCACGGACGGCCTCGGCCGGCCGCTCCTCCTGGGTTTGACGCGCGTCGGTAGGCGATATCACATCCATATTGTCGCACAATCAGAATAGTGATATCATGGCGCTATTATGTTGCTACAAGCTGAAGACATCAAGGTTGTCCCCGGCCCCACCCCTCGGACGGCGCCGGTAATCGCAGTGGAGCATCTGCACAAGGCGTACGGCTCGACGGTGGCGGTGGATGACGTCAGCTTTACCGTCCAGTCCGGCGAGATCTTCGGGATCCTCGGTCGCAACGGCGCCGGCAAGACGACGGCGGTCGAGTGCATCACCGGTCTGCGGCGGCCGGACCGCGGAACCATCAGGGTGCTGGGGCTCGATCCGCAGCGCGATCGTCGCGAGCTCCACGAGCGCGTGGGCGTGCAGCTACAGCACAGCGCGCTGCCGGATCGGATCAGGGTGGCGGAGGCGGTGGAGCTCTACGCCTCGTTCTACCGGCGGCCCGCGGACGGGCGCGAGCTGCTCGCCACGCTGGGCCTCGACCACGCTCGGGATCACTATTTCGCGAAGCTCTCGGGAGGGCAGAAGCAGCGACTGTCGATCGTCCTGGCGCTGATCGGGCAGCCCGAGATTGCCGTGCTCGACGAGCTCACCACGGGTCTCGATCCCGAGGCGCGGCGGGAGACGTGGGCGCTGATCGAGGGCGTGCGCGACCGCGGCGTGACGATCGTGCTCGTCACCCACTACATGGAGGAGGCCGAGCGTCTGTGCGATCGGGTGGCCCTGATCGACCACGGCAACGTGATCGCGCTCGATCGTCCAGCGGCGCTGGGGGACAGGGCGCGTACGAGCCAGCGGGTTCGGCTGACCGCCCCGGAGGGCTTTGACGATGGGCTGCTTCGCGCGCTGCCAGAGGTGAGCGGCGTCGAGCATCACGGCCGCGACGTGGTCGTGACCGGCTCGGGCGATCTGCTCACCGCGGTCGTGCTGGCCTTCGACCGCGCGGGCCTGCGGGCCACGGATCTCCGCCCCGAGACGGCAAACCTCGAGGACGCCTTCCTCGCCCTCCTTGACGAGACAACGCAGGCCACGACAGGAACGGAGACAGAACGATGAGCACGCTGGCCATCCCAATCGAACCTCGTCGGCGACAGGCCTTCGGCCTGCTCGTACGGACCGAGATCAAGCTCGCGCTCCGTCGCCCGGTCGGGGTGATCGTCGCCCTTGGTATCCCGTTGGCGTTGCTGACGATCTTCGGAAGTATCCCGTCGACGACGCGCCCGACGGCCGCGTTCGGAGGCATCTCGTTCTTCACGCTCTACGTGCCGACCTTGCTCGTGTTCGTGCTCATCGCCGTTGGTCTGGGCAGTCTGCCCCAGACGCTGGCGACCTACCGGCAGCAGGGCGTGCTGCGCCGCATGTCGACCACGCCGGTACCGCCGTCGTGGCTGCTGGCGGCCCAGATGACCATCAACGTGGCGCTCGCCGCATTGGCGATCACGCTCCTCATCGGTTTCGGAGCGCTCGCCTTTGGCCTGGGGCTGCCACACACGGTCGGCGGCTGGCTCCTGACCCTGCTCTCGCTCGTCCTCACCGTCGCGGCGACGCTTGGGCTCGGGCTGTGCGCGGCCGCGCTGGCCCGTACGCCACAGATCGCGGGTGCCTTCCAGGCGCTGTTCTTCTACCCACTGGCGTTCTTCTCGGGGCTTTACGTCCCGCTCCAGGAGATCCACTCGACGGCGCTCAACGACATCGCCAAGGTGATACCGACGGGAGCCGGGTTCAACGCGCTCCACGCGTCGTTCCTCGGGCAGTCGCCGGGGGTCGAGCCGTTCCTCGTGCTCGCCGGGTGGGCGATCGTGTTCAGCGTCGCCGCGGCGCGTCTGTTCCGCTGGGAGTAACCGGGTCAGGGCGTCGAGAACTGGGGATCCCAGTCGTACTCGATCTGCCGTGCCGTCCGCACGGCCAGGTCGCGGCCGGCGAAACGGTCGACGAGGTGAAGCGCCATCGCGATCCCGGAGCTGAGCCCGCCCGCGGTCACGACGACTCCCTCGTCGACCCAGCGGACCCACGCCTCGCCGGTGCCGGCGGTGCGGCGCGCGAGCTCCTCTACGTCCTCCCAGTGGGTCGTCCAGCGCCGGCCGTCGAGCCAGCCGAGCCGGCCAAGGACGAACGCTCCCGTGCAGACGGACGCGACGGTCTGCGCCCGCTCCGCGGCCGCGCCGACAGCCTGCATCAGGGCATCGTCGGCCAGCACCTCGTCGATGTCGATCGCTCCCGGGATCACGAGCAGGTCGAGCGGACCGGCATCGTGGATGGCGAAACGGGGCGTCAGCCGCAGCCCGCCGTAAGCGGTGACGGGACCGCGGGTGAGGCCGACCGTGACCACGTCGAAGCTCGGCTCGCCGCCGTCGCGCACCTCCAGGCGAGAGGCGGTCAGGAACACCTCGTAGGGACCCCCGACATCGAGGAGGTCCACCTGCTCGAAGACGACAAGGCCGACCCTCATGCGGGGATTGTCACCGGTTGGACGTAGGAGACGACGTCGTTGCCGCGTACCGCGTGGACGGCGAACGCGGCCGACTCGTCGAACAGGTGGAGCTCGTCGCTCTCGAAGCTGGGGCGTGCCTGGACATACGTGCTCGG
>DATBYI010000464.1:0-7840 GCA_036513815.1 Solirubrobacteraceae bacterium | reverse complement strand
CTGCTCCTCCGCGCCGCCGATTCGCTCCGTGACACACCCGGCTGCGAGCTCTACGTGATCAATCGCTCGCCCAGCGAGCCCGACGCCGTCTGGGTCAACGAGCTGTGGCTGAGCCAGGACGCGCTCGAGGCGTCACTCGAGCAGCTCCGCGCCGGCGATGCCCAGGCGCAGGTGGCGGAGCTTCAAGCGTTGCTCGCCGCGCCGCCTGAACGGATCGACGTCGAGCCGCTCGGTGGCGTCGGCTACCTCCCCGGCGGCAGCGGGTACACGCACGTCAACCTGACCGACGACGTGGACGACGTGGCGCCGCGGTTCGGGCTCGGCGAGATGGGCGAGTCGCGCTTCGCCAACCGGGCGCTCGGCACGACCCAGACCGGCCTGAGCCACCAGCGCCTGCGTCCAAATGTCCGCCAGGCCTTCGGCCACCGCCATCAACACGCCGAGGAGATCGTGGTCGTGCTCGGGGGGTGCGGCAGGGTCAAGATCGACGACGAGGTCCGGGACGTCAGGGCCCTCGACGCGATCCGCTTCGCCCCGAGCTCGGCGCGCGCATTCGAGGCCGGCCCGGACGGGCTCGAGCTCCTCGTGTTCGGCGGCAAGCGACCGGGCGACGCCGTAATGGATCCGACCTTCTGGCCGGCCGAGGAGGAGGCCCCGTGAGCACCACGCGCGTCAACGACAACCTCATCCAGGTCAACCGGTGGCGATTCGTCAACGCCTTCCTCGTCCGCGAGGACGACGGGTTCACGGTCGTGGACACGGCGGTCGGCGGCAGTGCGGATGAGCTGATCGGCGCGGCGCGGAGCGCCGGCGGGGAGATCCGGCGGATCGCCCTGACCCACGGTCATGGCGACCACGTGGGCTCGCTCGACGCGCTCAAGGAGCGGCTCGGCGACGGAGTCGAGGTGCTCATGCCCGATCTCGACGCCCGCATCCACGCCGGCGAGCAGGTGACCGAGGGCAAGCCACCCGGCTCGTGGCCGAAGCTCAAGACCCTCCCCGACGTGACGCTGACCGGCGGCGAGCGGATCGGAAGCCTCGAGGTCGTGCCCACGCCCGGCCACACCCCCGGCCACGTGTCGTTCCTCGACACGCGCGATCGCACGATCATCGTCGGCGACACCTACACCTCGATCGGCGGCCTCGCGGTCTCCAATCACTTCCATCTACGCTTCCCGCTCGCGGCGATGGCGACGTGGGACAAGGCCAAGGACCTCGAGTCCGCGCGCCGGCTTCGGGCACTCGATCCAGCGCTGCTCGTCGTCGGGCACGGCGGTCCGGTCCGGGCACCCGGGCCGGCCATGGACAAGGCGATCGCCAGCGCCGGCGGGTGAGGGCAGCAGGCCGGACCATGGCCTACACGTTCGCGAAGGTCACTCACGACGGTCGCGAGGACGAGGTCGCCGTCGAGGAGCCGCTCGAGATCCGCGTCGACGGCGAGCCGCTCGTCGTCACCATGCGCACGCCGGGCCACGACGAGGAGCTCGCGCTCGGCTTTCTGTACGGCGAGGGGCTGATCGACAGCCCGCATGAGGCGGGCCTGACCGACGACTTCGCGGCGAACACGGTCGAGGTGGCCGGGCCGCTCACTCGTGACCCCGGGCAGCGCCGCTTCTACACGACCTCCTCCTGCGGCGTGTGCGGCAAGGGCGCGCTCGAGGAGGTGGCCGTGCACAGCGCCCCCCTCCCACCGGGCCCGATGGTGCCCCGCTCGCTGCTCGCCGGGCTGCCCGACCACCTCGTGCAGCCCGCCTTCGAGCGAACCGGCGGCGTGCACGCGACCGGCCTGTTCGAGGCGGACGGAGTGCTCGTGCTGGCCCGCGAGGACGTCGGGCGCCACAACGCGATGGACAAGGTGATCGGGCGGGCGCTGCTCGACGGCGCCGTCCCCCTCGGCGAGCGGATCCTGTGCGTGAGCGGCCGGCTCTCGTTCGAGCTCGTCCAGAAGGCGGCGGTCGCCGGCGCGCCGATCCTGGTCGGCGTGGGAGCGCCGAGCTCGCTGGCGGTATCGCTGGCCGACGACCGCGGGATGACGTTGTGCGGCTTCGCCCGGCGTGGGAGAGTCAACGTCTACACGCACCCGGAGCGCGTTAGGGAAGACTGAGATCGTCACACCAAGCGCGGTCGTTCGAAGGAGGGAGTGTGGACTATCGCGAGGCTGACGACGATTCGCTGCTGAGGGCGGCCGGCGACGGAGACAGGGCGGCGTTCGCCGCCTTCTACCAGCGGTGGCTGCCGGCGATCACGAGCTACTACGTGCGCCGCACACGCAGCCGTGAGGTCGCCTTCGACCTCACCGCCGAGACGTTCGCCGCGGTCGTGACCGGATGCGAGCGGTTCGACCCGGCGCGCGGCGCGGCTGCTGCCTGGCTCTACCGGATCGCCGAGCACAAGCTGACCGACAGCTTGCGCCGCGCCCGAGTCGAGAGCTCGGCGCGCCGCCGGCTCGGTCTCGAGCCCGTGACGCTCGACGACGCCGATCTCGAGCGGGTCGAGGAGCTCGCATCGCTCGGGGGGAACGGCTATGTCGAGCGCTTGCTGAGCGGCCTGCCGGTCCAGCAGCGTGACGCGGTGTGCGCGCGGGTGCTCGACGAGCGCTCCTACGCGGACATCGCCGGCGAGCTGCGCTGCTCGGAAGCCGTCGTACGCCAGCGGGTCCACCGCGGTCTGGACCGCATGCGCGAACGACTCAAGGAGATTTGATGACTGGTTTTGACGACCTCGAGGGCCAACTGCTGGACGCCATCGAGCGAAGGGGATCGCGCCGGTCGCCCCGCGCCTCGGCGGTCGCCGTGCTCGCCAGCAGCGCACTCGTGGCGGCGCTGGCCGTCTTCGCCATCGTCCTGCTCGGCCACCGGAAGCCTTCGCAGCCCTCGCCGCCCCGCACGCCGGCGGCCTCGCCGCAGCACACCGTCCGGACCCGCACGGTGACCGGGCAGAGCAGCAGTCGGGGGCAAATCCTGTTCGTGATGCCACATGCGAGCCAGAGCGTGCTGCGCTCCGTCAGCGCGGCACTGTTCGGCACCGCGAGCAAGCACCCGGTCTGCTCCCCCGTAGCTCAGCCGAACCCACATGGCGCCACCATCAGCCAGGGCACGCCGACCGCTGCCGTCCTCTCGGTCTTGGGTGTCCTACGACGCCCGTCCACACCGGCCGACCGGTTGCCGGCCACCCTTTATCGCGACGGTCGCCCACTGCTGCTCGGGGAGCCGAGCCAGGTGTACGTCCGCTACATACGGCGCGCTCGCGTGGTGAACGGCGTTGCCTACTACCTCATCCCTGGCGTGATCGGGTCGCCTCCGCCGCCGACACGAGTCCTGAACCGCTGTTACGCGGAGGAGATGCAAGCGCTCCGCAACCGCCTCTCGCACGTTCCCGGTGCGCAACGAACGTCGACCCTCAGCGTCGGGGCGACGGTGTTCGCCGAAGCTCGCGCCAGCGCCGAGAAGCAGCGGCCCTACGACGGCGTCACCGAGCTCGACTGGCAGCTCCGCGCTACCGGCGGGGGCGGGGGCTCGGGCGCGGCGAGCGCCGCGACGATCGAAAAGCAGGGGATGCTCGGCGCCACCGACTCGGACGTGTTCGGCGTCGTGCCCTCCGGCGTTGCCAAGGTCACGCTCGAATGGGGCGGCAAACGGCGTCCAGTGACGACAGACGTGATCAACAACGTATTCGTGGTGAGCACGCCCGGCGCCGCCGCCGAGTTCCCGCCCCCCAAGATGATCTGGCGCGCCGCGAACGGACGCGCGATCAAGACGGTCGCCGAGCCGGGCTAGCGCTCTAGGCGACCAGCTCGACCAGCCGCTCGAGCTCCTCCTCGGAGCTCCACGCGCCAACCGACGCACGGACGAGCCCGAAGGCGGGAATGCTCCGCACGATCACGCGCTCCTCCGCCAGCCGCGCCACTTCGGCGTCGGCGTCCTCAGCGTGCCAGGAGACGAGCGTCGAGCGTCCCCGCGGGCGGACGGTGAGCCCGCGCTCGGCGAGCCGGTCGGCTAGCCCGCCGGCGAGCGTCGCGGCGCGCTCGTGCACCCACTCCCATCCGGCCGCCTCGAGCACGCCGAGCGACGCGAGCACCCAGCCGTTTCGCATCCCAGCCGGGAAGCCGTGGTCCAGACGCGCGACGCCCTCGGCCCAGTCGGACTCGAGCGCGTTGTGCGAGTCGGCCAGCGAGGAATAGCCCGGCCACGGGACGAGCAGGTCGTCGAGCCGCTCGGGGCGCACGTACAGGCAGCCGCTCCCCTCCGGGCCGCACAGCCACTTCTGGCCCGAGGCGGCGTAGAAGTCGACCCCAAGCGCGCGAACGTCGACCGGCACGGCGCCGAGCGCCTGCGCCGCGTCGAGCAGCACGGGAACGCCGGTCGCGACGAGGGCCGGTACTTCGACCACCTCGCCCCCCACCCACGAGACGTGCGAGCACGCAATCAACCGCGTCTTCGCCGACACCTCCCCGGCGATCTCCGCGAAGGGGACCACGCGCACGTCGACGCCGTGGCGCCGGCGTGCCCTCGCGAGTGGCGCGAGCAGCCCGGGATGCTCCTGGTCGGTGGTGAGGATCTCCTCGCCGGGGCGCAGGTCGAGCCCGCCGATGACGGTGTTGACGCCGTCGGTGGTGGACCCGGTCAGCGCCACCTCGGAGGGATCGCACCCGAGCACGGAGGCATATCCGGCCCGCGCGCGGTCACGCAGCTCCAACGTCTGCTCGAAGTAGGGCCGGCCGCAGCGCCCGCCGTCGGTCTCGAGGTCGATCCGGAGGTGGACGGCCTCGGCGGCCACCCCGGGCACGGGCCCTTCCGTGCCCGAGTTCAGATAGGCGAGCCGCGCCAGCACGGGGAAGTGGGCGCGGAAGGTGATCGGGTCAGTGGCAGAAGTCAACGATTCGGTCATGAGCCTATTCTGTCGGTCGTCATGTGCTTCGACTTCGACGCCCGGCCCCCCACCCCGCCCGAGGACCTGCTCCTCGCCCCGATCGCCGGTGGCGCCGCGGCCGAGCTGCTCGAGCTGACCTCCGCTGACGGCACCCGCTTCTCGGCCTCGCTCGCACACTCGGGCGATCGAGAAGGCGGGATCCTGATCTTCCCCGACGTGCGGGGTCTCTATCCGTTCTACATCGAGCTGGCCGAGCGCTTCGCGCAGGCCGGCTATCCCGCGATCGCGATGGACTACTTCGGCCGCACCGCCGGCCTGGGGCCGCGGGACGAGGACTTCGAGTACATGCCGCACGTCCAGCAGCTCAAGGTCCCGCAGGTTCAGGAGGACGCCGCCGCCGCCCTCGTCGCGCTCAGGGATCGGACCGGCGCCGGCAAGTTCGCCACTGTCGGCTTCTGCCTAGGCGGGATGGAGTCGTTCCTGGCCGGCGCCGACATGACCGAGCTGACCGCCGTCGTCGGCTTCTACGCGGCGCTCGACGGGTCTCGCTTCGGGATCGGCGGCCCGCTCCAGCGCGCGGCCGAGATCCGCGTGCCGCTCCTCGGGCTGTTCGGAGGGGCCGACCAGGGTATCCCGGTCGAGCAGGTAGAGCAGTTCGACGCGAAGCTAACCGACGCCGGCCTCGAGCACGAGATCCACATCTACCCTGGCGCGCCCCACTCCTTCTTCGACCGCCGCTACGAGGAGCACGCCGAGGCGTGCGAGGACGCGTGGCGGCGGATGCTCGGGTTCCTCGAGCATCACATCGGCTGAGTGCAGCACGGCGGCTA
Source organism: Solirubrobacteraceae bacterium (assembly GCA_036513815.1). Lineage (GTDB taxonomy): Bacteria > Actinomycetota > Thermoleophilia > Solirubrobacterales > Solirubrobacteraceae > Palsa-465. The sequence goes on along the minus strand of DATBYI010000464.1, from coordinate 2,141 downwards.
AGGCGCCGCCGACAGACTCCTAAGGCGCCGCCGTCAGGCGCCGCCGACAAACTCAATTACTTACTAGCCGGAAGACGCCTTAGCGCTTTGCTTCTTCTTTGAGGACGCCTTGCCGTTCGCTTTCGAGGGGGCCTTGCCGTCGCCTTCCTCGTCCCGCTCGGCGAGCTCGCGCTTGAGGACCTTGCCGGTGGGGTTGCGCGGCAGCTCGTCGAGGAACACGACCTCGCGTGGAACCTTGTAGTTGGCCAGGTTGTCCTTGACGTAGTCCTTGACCTCGTCCTCGGTCAGCTTGGAGCCGCCCTGGAGCACGACGAACGCCTTTAGCCGCTGGCCGAACTTCTCGTCATCGACGCCGAGCGCGGCCGCCTCCCGGATCGACTTGTGCGCGGACAGGAGCTCCTCGACCTCGGCCGGGAACACGTTCTCGCCGCCCGAGACGATCATCTCGTCGTCTCGTCCGTCGATGTACAGGCGGCCTTCGGCGTCGAAGTGCCCGACGTCGCCCGAGGCCATCAGCCCTTCCAGCATGTCCTTGTTGCCGCCGCCGGTGTACCCCTCGAACTGCGACAGGTTGCCGACGAAGATCCGTCCGCTCTCGCCCTCCGGCGCCTCGTGGCCGTCCTCGTCAAACAGCTTGACGATCGAGCCGCGCACAACCTTGCCGACCGTGCTCGGCTCGTCGCCCAGGTCCTCGGGAGTGGCGATCGTGGCGTACGCGATTTCGGTTGAGCCGTACAGGTTGTAGACGACCGGACCGAAGGCCTTCATCGCCTTCTGGGCAAGGTCGGCGCCCAACGCCGAGCCGCTCACGAAGATGATCCGCAGGTCGGATAGGTCTCGCTGCTCGATCTTCTTCTCGCCCAGGTCGAGGATCCGCGACAGCATCACCGGGACCACGACCATCGCGGTGGCGCGGTGCTCCTCGAGGCTGTCGAGCGTCTCCTCGGGGTCGAAGCGCCGGCGCACGACGAGCGTGGACCCCAGCCCCACGCCCACGATCGCCTGCATGAATCCGAGCGCGTGGAACATCGGCACGCACAGCTCGGTGACCTCCTGGGCGTGGAACGGCACCTTGCTGAGCAGCCCGCCGATCAGGGCCAGCGAGCGCGGCTCCGAGCGCGGCGCGCCCTTCGGCGTACCCGTGGTGCCGCTGGTGAGGATGGTGATCCGCGGCCATTCGTCGGGCTTGGGCGGGCCGCTGGTGTCGGCGCCCTCGATCAGTGCTTCGAGCGTGTCGTCACCCGGCTCATCGGCCCAGGCGCGGAACCGGCCGTGGGGAGGATCGTCGATCCCACGCAGCGTGTCCGAATACTCGTCGTCGTAGACGAGAAGATCCGTTCCCTCGCGCTGCGCTACCTCGCGGATCTGGGGTCCCGCGAACGAGGTGTTGAGCAGCACGATCCGCGCGCCGCACTTGGCCGCCGCAAACACTGCCTCGAGGAAGCCGCGGTGGTTGCGAGCCAGGATCGCGACGCCTTCCCCGGCCCTCAGCCCGCGCTCGCGCCAGGCGTTGGCCAGTGCGTTGGTCCGCTCGTCGAGCTCTCGGTAGGACAGCTGACCGCGTTCGTCGATGATCGCCGGCTGGTCGCCGTGGCGGAGCGCTCCGGCCACGACTGCCCCGCCGAGCAGGCCGTAGCGCTGGAAGCCGAGCAGCAGTTGCGCGACGCGGTGCGGCGGCTCAGGTCCCACCAGTCCGCTGCGGATGCACAGCGTGGCGAAATACGCCTCGTCACCGGCGCGCTCGGCGATCTTCGCGGCGCCGCCGATCAGACCCTTGGGGTCGAGCGCGGCGCTGATGATGGCCTTGGGATCGAGATTGACTATCGGACTCTCCTCCTTCGTGACTGCCAAGCCGGGAAGGTTCCACGCGGCTCCGGCGTCGTAGAAGACAGAGCCATGCTTACCAGGACTGGCCCGAAACTATTCGCGATTCTTGCCGGGAATGCGCCGCTTGCGGATATGTCCGTGAGCCCAGACGCAACGAGCTCGCTGCCGATCAGGCAGCGATGACATGACGCCGCCGCCGACCCCACGCGGCGGCGGCGTCGACTGATCTCTACATCACTTCGTGAATCGTTTCGGCCGCGTCGGGTAATACAACTGGCGATGGCGGGGAACGTGATTACGCTGCCGCTGCGCGC
>DATBYI010000463.1:0-6015 GCA_036513815.1 Solirubrobacteraceae bacterium | reverse complement strand
CAACGGCGCACCGGCAACCGACTTCGGCGCCCAACCGCCGGCCCCGCAGCCGCAGCACAACGAATACACGACGTTGCCGACCACACCGGTCTCGCAGGAAGAGCCATTCCTCGACACCGACTCGCACGGCGACTTCAACGTCTTCGTGCCGGCGGTCCGGGACGACTCGGTCGGGCCCTCCTACGCCAGCGGCACCGAGGCCGGTACGTCGATCCCGCTGCGGCGCTTCTTCGTCGCGAATCCAGACACGCCGGTGTGGGTGATCAACGCCGCGCTCGCGTTCGGGCAGAACCTGATCCTCACCCCGGGCGTGTATCACCTGTCCCAGCCGATCGAGGTCACGCACCCGGGCACGGTGGTGATGGGTCTCGGCTTTGCCACGCTGATCCCCGAGGACGGGAACGTCTCGATGGAGACGGCGAAGGTCCCCGGAATCAAGCTGTCCGGGATGATCTTCGACGCCGGACCCCGCGACTCGCAGGCCCTGCTCGTAGTCGGCGCTCACAGGGGCTTTGGCCACGCCGGCTGGACGGGGAGCGCTACCGAGCCCACGCTCGTGCAGGACGTCTTCTTCCGGGTCGGCGGGGCCGAGGTGGGACGCGCGAGGACGAGCCTGATCGTGAACACCAACGACACGATCCTCGACGACGTGTGGGCGTGGCGTGCCGACCACGGTGCAGCTCCGGTCGGCTGGACCGTCAACACCGCGGACACAGGCGTGATCGTGAACGGCGACGACGTCGACGCTTACGGGCTGTTCGTCGAGCATTACCAGAAGTTCGAGGTGATCTGGAACGGCCGTAACGGCGAGGACGTGTTCTTCCAGAACGAGATGCCGTACGACCCGCCGAGCCAGTCGGCGTGGATGTCGAGCCCGACCACCGACGGTTACGCCGCATTTCTGGTGACGCCGAGGGCGAGGGGGTTCCAGGGCTACGGTATGGGGAGCTACTCGTTCTTCAACCAGGGCGTCCCGATCTTCGCTACCCAGGCGTTCCAGTCGCCGCCGTCGGGCGTCCACTTCACCGACCTCTTGACGATCTTCCTCAACAAGTCGGCTAGCGGCGGGATCCTGCACGTGATCAACGGGACGGGGGGATCGTCGACGGTGGCGAATCCCGATACCCCCGTCGTCGTGTCCAGCTATCCGTGAGGCTGACGTGGGTTTGTCGGCGGGGTCTGACGGCGGTGCCTTAGATGCTGGTCGCGGTGACCGACCACGCGGCCGAGCGCTACCGCCAGAGGGTCCGCGGCACGCTCGATCCGAAGGTCGAGATCGCGTCAGCGGTGGCGCGAGCGTACGCGGCCGGTCGGGTGGAGCACGATCCGGACGGCACGCTGCGGGTGCGTGACGAGACCCGGCGCGACCTCCTGTACGTGTGCCGGCCGGGCCGGGATGAGCTCGTGGTGATCACGCTGTGGGAGGTGGGCGATGACGTCGCCGTCCCGAAGCAGTTCACCGACGCTCTGCGGCGCGACGACGATCGGGTTCGGTAGTCGCGACGTAGCGGGCGCCGAGCGCGTTCGCCAGCGTTCGGTGGGCCGACGAGGCTCCGATCAGGATCGAGCGGGCGGGGTCGACGTCTTGAGCACGGGCAAACGCGAGCGGCAGCCCGGGCAACGGCGGGCGACACCAGCAGCGCGGCGGCCCGCCCGCGTGAGGGCAGAGTGCGGCGTCGATCGGCGTATCCGGCGCGAGCGCCACTCGTAGCTGCTCGAGCAGAGACGAGAGGTCTTCGGGCGTGCCGTCCGGGCGCCAGTCAAACACGAGGTGGGGTGCGGCGCGGTTCGCGTCTCGGAGCAATCGCTGCCACTCCGGGCTGCGCAACGCCGCCGCTGCCACGAACACGCCGGCGCGGGGTCGGTCGGTATCACGCGCGCGCGTGAACGCTTTGACCTCGATGCTGGCAAATCCCTCATCGGCGGACGGCGCCTCGAGCTCCCGCACCGTGCGCATCTGCTGGGTGGGGGCTAGCGCACCGGGCTCACGCCGGGCGAGCTCACGCAGTTCGTCGGGCCTGGGCAGCGCGCCAAAGCGGTCGAGCAGGCGCTCGACGAGGTTGACCTGCGCCTGAGCCAATGGGGTCTCGAGCCAGACGCACCGAACTGGAGTGCCGTGGCGACCGGCGACGTCGACTACGTAGCTGCGTGCGGTGCGGGTGAGATAGGTGTTGTCGAGCACGACGCGGCGCGTACCTGTGCCGAGCTCATGGTCGAGCGCTTCGGCGAGCTCGCGCAACGCGCCGCCGCGCTCATCGCGGTTGAGGCGGAGGTAGCCTCGCGAGGCATACGACTTGGCCAGCCGGGTCTTGCCCGCGCCCGGAATCCCCATGATCAGGACGACCTCGGGGCCGTCGTTGCTGGCCGCCGAGGGCGCGGCCCCGGTTCGGGCGGGACGTGGGCGGGCGACGGCGAACGCGCGGTGCAGCGCTTCGGTCTGTTCGGCACCGAGCTCGAGGTCGGCCGCCCTCGCCGCTGAGCGGACCGTCTCGGGACGGCGCGCGCCCGGGATCGCGACCACGTTCGGTGAGCGCTCGAGTAGCCACGCGAGTGCGCTCTCGGCGAGCGGTTGGTTGCGCGCGAGCGAGCTGGCACGGCGCGGGCCGCCCAGCGGGGAGTGCGCGATCACCACGATCCCGTGCTGCTCGCATCGTTCGAGTACGCCGCTGCGCAATGCTTTGTCGTCGTACACGCTGAGCGCGACTTGGACGGCGGCGACCGGGACGACGGTGAGCGCCTCGTCGAGCTGCGGGAGGTTGATGTTGGAGAGCCCGACGCGTGGGACGAGGCCATCGTCGAGGAGCGATTGCAGCGCCCGGACCGAGGTGCGCCAAGGGGTCCGAGGATCCGGCGCGTGAATCAGGTAGAGGTCGATGGGCAGGCCCCCGAGCGCGATCAGGCTCGCCTCGCAGTCGGCCCGAAGCGCCTTGGCGCGGCCGTCCGGCACCCAGCCGCCGCCGGCGCGGGTCATACCTCCCTTGGTAACTATCCGGGCCGGTGTCCACGAAGTGGCGCCGGTGAGCGAACGGGCCAGGAGTCGTTCGTTGTGCCCGAGGTCGTGCTCGTCGCGGCCGTAGGCGTGGGCGGTGTCGAACACGGTGATGCCGGCGTCGAGCGCGGCGGCGATCGTCTGTTCGGCGAGCTCCTCGTCACGCTTGGGGTCAGTCGAGAGACGCATGCAGCCGAGGCCGATGCGGAGCTCCGAGGGGTCAAGCCAGGCGGGCGGATTCAGGCTAGGGAGCCTAAGGCGCGGTCGTCAGGCGCCGCCGAAAAACTCGAAGATGTCACTCCGGGACGCTTGACTTTGACCCTTAAGGCGCCGCCGTCAGGCGCCGCCGACCGAAGACCGACATCACCCTGGCCCAGACTCGGGCGACGAGGCCGACGCGCGGACTCGGCTCGAACACGGGCGCCTCCTGGTCGAAGAGCGGGGGTGGAGTGCTGGGCGAGCCTGCGGGCGCGCGCTTCGTCCGCCTGGGGGCTGCGACGGCGCGTGCGTCCCGCGCCCGCGCCGGCGCGGGCTCGCCGAACAGCGACTCGGAGGCGCTGTTGGCCCACATGAGCGCCTCGAGGTAGAGCTCGCCCGCCTTGGGCAGCGATCCGTCGTCCTCGCCGTTTTCCAGCGAGACGACGCAATCGAGCAGCCGGCCCATCGGCCCGCTGCGCTGGACGAGCGCCTCGCGAATGTCCTCGGCCAGCGGCAGCGAGGAGACGACGTCGTGCATGGGCGCGTCCATCATCCCGTCGATGACCGAGAACAGGCCGAGAGTGAACAGCTCGGATGGACTGCCGATTGGGAGTTTTGCGCCGGCCAGCTCGCAGAAGCGGGCGCGGATCAACGCGGTGAGTGTGAGCTCGGTGGGCTTGTTGTCGATGCTCGCCATCGTGCTCAGCGTCGCCCAGCGCCGCACGTTGTCGAGGCCGAGAAGCGCGAGCGCCTGGCCGATCGAGCGGACGTCGCCCCGCAGTCCGAAGTAGGCCGAGTTGACGTAGCGCAAGAGGCGGAAGCTGAGCGCGACGTCCTTCGTGACCAGCTGCTCGATATCGGCGAACTGGATGGCCGGATCGTTGAGCCCGGCGACCACCTGAAGCAGCGCCAACCGGTTGGCCGCGATGCCGCGAGTGCCGACGACCGCCGGTCGGCAGAAGAAGTAGCCCTGGAACAGGTCGCAGCCCACGGCGATGCAGACCTCGTGATCTGGGCGGGTGCCCAGCTTGTCGGCCAGCACCTTGCCCGGATAGGGCCGCAGCCGCTCGACGATCTCCCGGAGCTGCTGGCGGCCAAGGTCGGGCATGCTGAGCTTGACCACATCGAACAGCTCGAGCACCGCCTCGGACCCCTCCCGGAAGCGAAAGTCATCCAGTGCGAGTCGGTAGCCCGCGTCCTTGAGCTCGCGCAGCGCCTCGACCATGTCGTCGTCGAACGTCTCGGTCTCGGGGATGTCGAGCCCGACCACGCTGGGGGGGACCGCCTGGATCAGGCCGTCGAGGACGAACTCCCGCGACACGTTGACCCAGGCCGTCTTGTTGGCCACGATCCGGTTCATGTCGAGCTCGGTGAGGGCGTTGAGCACGACGGTTGCGGTGGCGCGCTGAGCGTCGTCGATCAGCGCGCCAGCCGCATATCCCTGCCCGCGAAACAGCAGCTCGTAGCCCACAACCTCGAGCTTGGGGTTGAAGATCGGTTGGCGGGCGATGAATGCTGTTGGCGGCATGGCGGAGGTGTGGGCGCTCCCCTCCGTCCCGTAATCGGCAAATTGGCCGCCCAGATGTAGCTGCCGAGCCCGACTTCGACGAGCGATCGGCCCCGGACCAGCCCAGCCTCGGCCAAAGGTGCATAACACGACACTTCGTGCCGCGCCGTCCGGCCGTGACGGGTTAGGCATGCCCCACGTGCATAGCTCGACAGGCTGGTGCGATCAGGCACCGCGTGTCGAGTTATGCAGGTCGTCCAGTACAGCTGGTTAGGCCGTCGCAGCTTCGTGCTGGGGCCTGGTGCCGCCGTCCCACGGGACCACGACGGCCTCGGCGCCACCGAACCGGACCTGCGTCACGAAGGCCGGCTCCCCTTGGTGGCCCCGCGCCTGCCGGCGCGTGATCTGGAGGCGCAGCGGCTTGCGCCGGCGCGACCGATCGAGCGATCGGCGAACCTGGACGGTCGACGCGGGCGGCATCACACTGCCTCCAGCGTGAGCTCGGCCGCCTCGTGGTCCTCACGGGGGACGACCGCCGTCACCTCATCGGGTCGTGGGCGCGGGCGCAGCCACACGAGCGTGATCAGTGCGCCGGCCGCGACCGCGGCGGCGCCGATCCCCCAGGCCAGGTCGAACCCTCCGGTCAGCGCCTGGAGTGGATGCTGCCCGAGCCCGGTCAGCACCTTGGTCCGCTGCGCCGCCACCGTGCCGAGCGCGGCGATCCCGATCGCGGCCGAGATCTGCAGCGAGGCGTTGACGATCCCCGAGGCCAGGCCGGCGTCGGCCATCGGCACGTCGGCCATGGCGATCGTGGTCAGAGGCAGGAACGACAGCCCGGCGCCCAGGCCGAGGAGCACGAACGGAACGAGGATGTCCGGGAAATAGCTCGTGTGCGCGGGCAACCGAGCGAGCAGGACCAGGGACCCGGTGATCAGGGCCAGACCGCCGAGCAGAACCCGCGTCGGTCCGACGCGGCCCATCAGGCGGGCGGTGACGCCAAGCGACAGGGCTCCGAGGACCAGCGTCATCGGCAGGAAGGCCAGGCCGGTCTCGAGGGCGCCGTAGCCGTGCACGTGCTGGAGGTAGAGCACGCCGAGCAGGAAGGTCGAGAACATCCCGGTGACGAGGAAGCCGCGCACGATGCTCGAGGCGGCCAGACCGGGGACACGCAGGATGCGGAGCGGGAACATCGGGTTGGCCACGCGCGACTCAACGGCGACGAACACGCCGAGGAGCGCCAGCCCGGCGGCGCCGAACCCGAGCGTGTGGGCCGAGAGCCAGCCGTATTCCGTGACCTTGACGATCGCGTAGACGGAGAGCA
>DATBYI010000462.1:0-31273 GCA_036513815.1 Solirubrobacteraceae bacterium | reverse complement strand
GACCACGTACACCCCGGACGCGCCTTCGCGAGCAAAGCGCAGCGCGGTCGCGCGCCCGATGCCGCTGCCGCCCCCGGTAATCAGCACAACCTTGTCGCGATGTCTGCTGCTGTCCAACCCTTGGTTCCCTCCAGCGCCGCGCGTTTCTTCCAATAGGAAAACGTTTTTTCGAAAGATGACAGGCGTCCGCGCGGCTGTCAAGGCCGCCCGGCAGCTTGTCGGTCAGTCAGACCGCGCGGCCGAGTCGACGCTGGCTCGTTGCCTACGGTGGGGGGCCGCTCGACGCGCGCTCAACGAGGCGTGGCGCGGTCTTTATCACCGTGCTGCCGATGCGCTCGCCCGCGATAAGCCGGATCAGCGTATCCACGCTGCGCTCCGCCATCTCGCGGAGCGGCATCGCGACGGTGGTCAGGGCCGGCGCGAGGTACGCGGCGATCGGCGCGTCGTGAAAGCCCACCATCGACAGCCGGCCTGGGATGTCTACGCCATGTGCGTGTGCGGCTGCCAGCGCACCGGCCGCGGCGGCAAGACTCCACACCGCGACCGCCGTCGGAGCTGAGCTCAGAGCCAGCAGCTTCTCCATCGCGTCGTACCCTCTGGCTTCTTCGTAGGCTGACTCCACGACGTAGCCTCGAGGGATCGGGAGGCCTGCTCGTTTCATCGCGGTCCTGTAGCCCGCCAGCCGCCGCCTGGCGGTGTCCGCGTCGGCCGGGCCTCCGATTAGCGCGATGCGCGTGTGCCCGAGGCCGATCAGGTAGTCCACCGCCAGTTGCATCCCCCGGTTATCGTCGACGGTCACGCAGGGTCCGATCCCGCTGACTCGACGGTTCACAAGTACGAAGGGCAACCCGTGCCGGGCCAGATCCTCGAGCACCGGCTCCTGAGTCCCGCCGCTGGCGATGAGCAAACCGTCGACACGCTGCTCCAGGAGCAGCCGCTTGTACGCCTCCCCGGCCCGCACGAACTCGTCAGCATCGACGAGCAGCATCACGTACCCAGCCGACATCGCCGCCTGCTCGGCTCCTCGGATGATGTCGGCGTTAACCGGGTAGGCGAGGTTGGGAATCACCATTCCCAACGTGGAGGTGGTCTGGAGCTTTAAACCCCGCCCGAATGCGTTTGGGCGGTAGTTCAGCTCGCGTGCGGCCGTGAGGACCCGCTCGCGGGTCTCCGGCCGGGTCGAGACCGTCGGGTCGTCGTTTAGCACACGGGACGCGATCGATGTTCCGACACCGGCCGCGCGAGCGACGTCGGCAAGCCTGACCGCGCCGCCGCCCTTGCGCCTTCGAGAGTTCGATGTCGTCAAAAACTAGGAGGAATCGTTTTTTTCAAAGGTACGGAGCAGACAAGTAGGTGTCAAGACCGAAACGTCGCGGCGGTGGCCGTTTCCCGCGAGTCCCGCCAGACTTCCCGGGTCGATCCCACAACCGACCGGTCGCCACCGCCTCGAACGGGCACCTGGCGCCGCGTAGTGTAGACGGCAGGGAGGCTGTCTCCCCGCATACAGTTTTTCCGCATGCGCACGCTACGTCACGCTCAGCCTGGGCATCGCCAGAACGGCCCTCAGCCCCAGACGAGACTCGGCCGGGGACACGCCCGCGGAGGCTTGACACGGTCGACCGTTTCAAGAAGACTAGTCAAGAGAATCGTTTTTCTAGAGATGTGCGAAGACACCTACCACGCGATCTGTGCGATCCGGCGCTTCGAGGAACGGCTCGTCTCTCTGAAACGCGACGGGTTGATCCAAGGGTCGCTTCACCTCTGCTGCGGGCAAGAGGCCGTGCCCGTCGGAGCGTGCCGGGCGCTGCGAAGCGGGGATGCACTCACTGTTACCTACCGTGGCCATGGATGGGCACTCGCCCGAGGGATCGCTCCCGCCGACCTCTTCGCCGAGGTGATGGGCCGGGACTCTTCCCTTTGCGGAGGGCGGGGCGGTTCGGCCTACTTCTCTTCCGCTGATCACGGGCTTCTCGGCGAGAACTCAATCGTGGCGGCCGGTCTCCCTATCGCAGCGGGCGCGGGTCTGGCCGCGCACATGTCTGAGGATGACGTGGTCAGCCTGGTCTCGATCGGCGATGGGGCGATGAATCAAGGTGCCGCTCACGAGGCACTCAACTTCGCCGGCGTGCTCGGCCTGCCGTTGGTCGTCGTCATCGAGAACAACGGCTGGTCCGAGTTGACGCCCGCTGACGCGATGGTCATGACTGAGACGCTCGCGGAAAGAGCGTTCATCTACGGGATGGCCGCCGTGCGCGTCGACGGCACTGACGCTGAGGCCGTGGAGAGAGCGGTAACGGAAGCGGTGGACAGGGCCCGCGCCGGCGGTGGGCCGACCATCATCGAGGCGCTGACCGTGCGTCTGACCGGTCACTACGACCTCGATCCTCAGCACTATCGCCCCGCCGAGGATCTCGCTCGGGCCCGGGAGCAGGATCCGCTCGAGCAGCTTCGCCTTCGCCTTGGCGGGGACCGCGTCGCAGAAATCGAGCGGCGTGTTGCGGCGGAGCTCGACCTCGCGGTTGACGCGGCGAAGCGGACTCCCTATCCCGACCCCGCAGGCGCACGTGAGCACGTCTATGGGTGAGGGTCATGCTGCGGTTCGAGAAGGCACGCGGCAGCTGACCTACGTGCTGGCCGTGAACGAGGCGATGAGATGGGGACTCGCAACGTACCCGGAGGCCCTCCTGTTCGGCGAGGATGTCGCAATACCCGGAGGCCCGTACGGAGCATCCCGGAGGTTGCATAGCGAGTTCGGCGCCCGCGTGTTTGATACCCCCATTTCGGAGACCGCCATGCTCGGCGCCGGCGTTGGTGCTGCCATGCGGGGGATGCGACCCATCGTCGAGATCATGTTCAGCGACTTCTTCCTCGTCGCGCTGGATCAGATGGTCAACCAGGCGGCCAACGTGCGGTACACATCGCGCGGCCGTTATTCATGCCCACTCACCGTTCGCTCACAACAAGCGGCCACGCCTGGTGCCTGCCGCCAGCACACGCATTCCTTCGAGGCATTCTTCGCGCACGTCCCCGGTCTGTACGTGGGCCTCCCGTCAACGGCCCGAGATGCGTATGAGATGTTGCGAACCGCGATCGCGACCGACGATCCGGTCGTCTTGTTAGAGAGCCGGGCTCTGTATCAAGAGAAGCAGGAGTTCGTTCTTGACGACCCCGTCGAGGCCATCGGCGGCGCGCGGAGCCTTCACTCCGGAGACGACCTCACGCTGATCACGTGGGGCCGCATGACCCGGGACGCAGTCACGGCCGCTGAGCGCCTTCACGACGAAGGCGTGGAGGTCGATGTCATCGACCTTCGCTGGCTAGCGCCCTTGGACTTCGACGCTGTGGCCAAATCCGTGGAGAGCACCGGTCGCGTGGTAATCGCCCACGAAGCGAACGTAACCGGCGGATTCGGCGCGGAGCTCGCGGCTCGCATCGCCGGGGAGCTGTTCTGGCATCTCGACGCGCCGATTGCCCGAGTCGGCGCGGGCGACGTTCCCCTTCCTGCGGCACCCGTATTGCAAGCCTCTCTGTTGCCGAGCGCGGACGCCATTGTCGACGCAGCTCGGCGGGTGGTCGATCCCGCGTGATCGCGATCGAAGCGCTCGTGGCCGACACGGTCGCGATAGCCCAAACGCCGGCGCCGACCTTCGAGGAGGGCGAGCGGATTGAGTGGCTCGAGCGTCGCCTGGCCGACGCGCCCGGGCGACGCAGGAGGGACGACGCGGGGAATCTGATCTGGGAATGGGGCGAAGGCAGGCCGCGCCTTCTGATCGCGGCTCACGTCGACACCGTTTTCGCGCGCGATGTAACGCTCGATGTGCGTCGGGAAGGAGGCCGGCTGGTCGGCCCAGGAGTCGGTGACAACGCTGTGGCGATTGCCACGGCACTGCATGTCACCGAGTGCCTGCTGAAGACCACCGCCCTGGCGTCGGGAGCCGTTGCTTTCACGGTTTGCGAGGAGGGCCAAGGCAACCTCAGGGGCGCCCTGGCCGCCTGCCGCGAACTCAGGCCAATCGCAATGATCGCACTCGAGGGCCACGGTCTCGACCGTGTCGTGGTGGATGCGGTGGGGAGCATCCGGGCTTTGGTCCGAGTCACTGGTCCAGGCGGTCATTCATGGGAGGACAGCGACCGGCCTAGCGCCATCGACGCGCTATTCGAGCTTGGTATCGGTTACACCCGGATGCGGCAGGACGGGATCGTCGTCAACATCGGGACTGTCACCGGTGGTTCATCTGTGAACACGATCGCAAGCGAGTGCGAGATGATGTTCGAGATCCGTTCCACCGACGAGAGTCAGCTCGACTCGCTGACCGAGGCGATCGGTAAGGTCGTGGTGCCCACACCGCTTACAGTCGAGGTACGCACCATCGGCCGTAGGCCGGGCGGCCGGCTCGCTCGGGACGCCGAGGTCTTACGCGTAGTGCGTGAGACCCGCGATGAGCTCGGCCTGCCCAATACCGAGGATGCCGCGTCGACCGACGCCAATGCCGGCCTAGCGTGCGGCATCCCGTCGCTCGCGCTCGGCGCCACGCTCGGCGCAGCCATGCACACGACGTCGGAATACATCGAGATCGAGTCACTCGAGCTCGGTTACCGGCAACTTGAGTCGGTGATGCGGCACTTGCTCGAGTCAGCCTCACATGCGAGCGAGACCCAGGCCAGCCAGCGGACGGGTTGATGGCCGCTGACGCTGCCCGCGCGCGAGTGGTCATCATCGGAGGTGGGATCGCCGGCGCCAGCATGGCCCTCCATCTGGCTCGGAACGGGTGGACCGACTGCGTTCTGGTGGAAAAAGGCGAGCTCACGAGCGGGTCTACTTGGCATGCCGCCGGACTCTGCACCCAGTTCAACGCCAATCGAACGATCACGAAGCTGCTCATGCGCAGCCTCGAGCTCTACGACGAGCTGCAAGCGGATGAAGGTGCCGACGTCGGGCTGAGGCGCGTTGGCAGCGTCCGTTTGGCCTTCGAACCCGAAGCCATGAGCGAGTTCCTGACCCGGCGCGCCACCGCGGCGACCCTGGGCCTTCCGTTCGAGTTGATCGGACCGGATGAGGTCACGTCGCTGTTTCCGTTGATCGACGCGGATGGTGTCATCGGTGCGGCGTATCTCCCGACCGATGGCTACGTCGACCCCAGCATGGCGACGCAGGCGCTCGCGGCCGCGGCGCGTCAGCTCGGCGTGCAGATCCGCCGGCGGACGCCGGTGACTAGCCTGCGCCAGACCGCGGACGGCTGGCTCGTCGGCGTCGGCGGGAGCGAGATCGAATGCGAGCGCGTCGTCATCGCCGCCGGCCAGTGGTCGCGTAAGGTCGGAGAGATGGCCGGGGTGCGACTGCCGATCGTGCCGCTTCAGCACCAGTACGTTGTCACCGAGCCTCTGGAGCAAATGGCGGGGCTCCCGGGTGAGCTGCCGGTCCTGCGCGATCCTCGCGCCAGCTTCTACGCCCGGCAAGAGGCCGGCGGGCTGATGATCGGTCCCTTCGAGCCGAAGCCGCTTGAATGGATGATCGACGACGTCCCCGACGACTTCGAAGGTCGCCTGCTCCCCGGCAACCTCGATCAGATCATGGACGTGATGCTCAGCGCCGCCCGACGCATCCCGGTGCTCGAGGACGCGGGTCTGAAGTACGTGATTAACGGACCCGATGGCTACACGCCCGATGGCCGCTGCCTGATGGGGCCGATACCCGGCCGGCGCGGTCTGTTCGTGCTCGCCGGATTCAGCATCTTCGGCATCGTGTTCGGCGGCGGCGCCGGCGCCTACGCGGCCGAGTGGATGATCGACGGACAGCCCAGCGAGAGCCTCTGGGAGCTCGACGTCAGACGATTCGGTCCGTTCGCGGAAGCAACCTCGTATGTCGTCACCCGGGCCAAGGAGGTATACGAGCGCGAGTACGCCATCCACTTCCCGGGGGAGGAGCTGAGCGCCGGGCGACCGATGAAGACCGACCCGCTTTACGCTCGTCTCGCCTCACGCGGGGCGGTGTTCGGTGCGCGCTTCGGCTGGGAACGCCCCCTCTGGTTCGCCCGTGGCGGCGAACCGCCGCTCGAACGCTATTCGTTCACTGCCCCGAACTGGCAGGACCGGGTCGCCGACGAATGCCGGTCGGTTCGAGCCGGGGTCGGCGTCCTCGATCAGACCAGCTTCGGGAAGTTCGAGGTGTCGGGTCCCGGTGCGTTCGCGACGCTGGATCAGTTGTGCACGTGTCGCCTACCGCGCACGGTCGGCCGGATCGCGCTGACCCAGATGCTGACTCCGAACGGCGGGGTCGAATGCGATCTGACGGTGAGCCGCATCGGCGAGGATCGGTTCTACCTAGTTTCCGCGGCGGCGACTGAGGAGCACGACCTCGCCTGGATCGAGGCGCACCTTCCGGATGATGGGACGGTGGCCCTCCAGAACGTCACGGCCCGGGTCGGCGTCCTCACCCTTGCCGGTCCGCGCTCGCGCGAGCTGCTCGAGCGGCTTTGCCGCGCGGACGTCTCGCGCGCCGTGTTCCCGTTCTTCTCGGTCAGGGATCTCGACGTGGCGTCGGTCCCATGCCGCGTCATGCGACTCTCCTATGTCGGGGAGCTCGGCTATGAGCTGCATCATCCGATCGAGTATTCGCGCGCGCTCTACGAAGCCATTCTCGAAGCCGGGCATGCGCTCGGACTGGTGGACTTCGGCTACCGCGCCCTCGAGGCAATGCGCCTGGAGAAGGGCTACCGGCTGTGGGGCGCTGACATGACTCCCGACTACAACCCCGTCGAGGCCGGACTCGGAGCTCTGATCGACTGGGACAAAGAGTTCGTCGGCAAACATGCGGTGCTCGCCGCGGGTCTCCCCAAGAAGAAACTGACGACGCTTCACTACTCCCACCCGAGTCGGCTCGAAGCGCACGAATTCGCCCCGGTCCTCGACGATGGGCGGTGGATCAGCTGGACACTCGCGGGAGCGTGGGGACACACCGTCGAACGGGGCATATGCCTGGCCTACCTGCCGGCCGAGTACGCCTACGAAGGTCGCGAGCTGGCCGTCGAGATCCTCGGGCAACATGTGCCGGCGACCGTCACGCTTCAGCCGCTGTATGACCCGGCAAATGAGCGAATCCGTTCATGAACCTGGACGGAAGCGTCTATGCGCCGGGTTGGGGCGCCGCCCCCACATCCGCCGCTGCCGCCTGGCCTTCTGCGCCGGATGTGCCATCGGGAGTCTCTGCGATAGCAATGCTTCGCGCTGCGCTAAGCGTGGCGAACTCAGTGAGAGACACAGCAAATAGCCCCCACACCACCGCGCGGACGATGCTGTGATCCTTAGCGCCGCCGAAATTCCACACGAAAATCGCGACGATTGCACCAAACCAGATGCACACCTCGATCCACCACATCACCTTACGCAACGTCTTTGGATAACCGGCGCCTCTCACTCGCTTCCTGTCCCGAAGATCTGCAAGCCGACTAGGTACCACCGTAAAGGCGCCCGCAACGAGCAACGTCATGGCGTACCAAAACGAATTGCCGACCCCAAATTGTGGGAAAAGCAGTCCCACGAGGACGGGTATGAGAACGGGCATAACCACCCAAGGAGTCGCCCCCAGGGTCGCACCGATCCGCCCCCCGACAGCGACGGGATCAAACGGCGCCGATTGATCGGGGACTCGCTTGGCCCTATAGAACAGGATGAGCATTGAACCGACGACAAAGCTGACGGGGTCGGTCAGCTCCGACCAAGCTTCCTCCGGGAGGTTGTCGAACGGATGCGCGTTCAACACAGAGCCCGTCAATATGCGGTTTGTCCGACCCATGGCGCGAGCCTAAGACCTGAAGGTCATCCGGTCAACGTTAACCCCTATCGTTTCTCGCGCCTGGGCCCTCAATAGACGACGTTCCAAGCAGTTGCACCCAGGTGCAAGGCTTCAATGGCCTGGTCCACTCTACCCGCGACACCGAGCTCGCACTGAATGGTCAGCCAGGGCCGGAGGGGATACAGCAGGCGCTCTGGAGGGGTTGACCTGCTGACGCGCAAGATTTCCACCCAGCGCCCTGGCCTATGAACCCCTCAGATAGCTCGACGCAAATCCGCTCCCGTTAGAGGTCAACAGCGAAGCCCGAAGCGCCGAAGGCGCCCGCCGCGTGGGCGAGAGTGTGACCGTCGGCGGCGCTAACCCGGCAAGATGGGCGCTGGTGATCTATGGGAGCCGGCCCGAGAGCCACTCGCTCGCGCCCGCCTTCCTCGCTGCGCCTGTTCTAGTGATGCAGGCCGACGGAGTTGCGCCAGCAGGTCGAAACGGACGCATTCGCCGACCCTGATACGCCATGGACTCAAGCGCAGGCTGTTCGTTCGAGGTCAGAAGGAGGCGCTGTAAGAACGGCTCGACGACGGCGGTTCTACCGGACATTCGCGCCGGCAACCACGGCACCGGGTGTTCCGCCGCAAGGGCCGAGCACCTTCGCTCTCAGGGCGAGCTCGAGCGGCGTCGGCCGTTGTCTCGAAAGCGCGGGGGCGCGCCGCGGGCCAACGGCCTCGAGAGAGGACGAGGCGGCGTCGCGCATTCGGACTTTTCATCGCCCCCCGGAGCGGCCAGCAGTGCTGGCCCCGGGAGGAGCCGTCGCTGGTCAGCCCATTCCGCGTCTCGACGATCCGTGTGAAGTGGCAAGCTTGGGGATCCAGCGGGGTGATGGTGGTTGGGACAGGCGTATCGGTTCCTTGCGCTCAGTTCGGGACGCAGTTCTGCACATCGCTTTTGCTTTCGCCAACAGCCCGTGTGCACGTCCAAGAGGACCATGCGATCTCCGTGACGACGTTCCCTCCGTCGGCGCTGAAGTCGATCTCCGACGGCGGGCGCTCGCCAGGGCTTCGGTCAGCTGCCCGATGGCTTCGGCCAGTGCGAGCGTCGAAGGGTGGGACCCGGCCTCGGCGGTCGCGCCCTGGGCAATGGAACGGTCAAGGTTCGACGCGGCGGATGCGGACGCGCCGACCCATGCGGACGGCCGGCACAGTTGGCCCAGATCCATTCAGTTGCGCACGGTCTGCGGGTTGAGCTTCATGCGGTGCACGATCTCCTGGACCGTGAGGTACTCGTCATCCTCATGACGCGCTCATGCCAATTGAGTCTGATTGCGATCTGGACATACCGCTCTAGACGCACTCGGCCGGTTCTCTCGCCCTTACGACTCCTCCTAGCGCTCCGTCGCCAACGCACAACCGGGGGGACTAATCCTCGTCGCAGAGAATCCTGAAGTCTGTACGACGGTGAACGCGGCCTAGCTGTCGCGCCGTGGTCGCGGGTTCGAGTCCTGTCGCTCCCGCTTCAGGATTGCTGTCTTATGCGGGCGCTTTTGGTCGTCTCGGCCAGAAGGCCCCTCACGCCGGGCATGCGGAGCAGCAGCAAGCGAGAATCCTCCGGGTGGCCGGCATCGAGCTTGACCGCCTGCACCACGCCGCCAGTCGCGACGGACGAAAGCTCGATCTCCCATCGCGAGGTACCGATGCGTCGGACTCGGCGTGATCTCGGCCGGGAACTGATAGCCGCTCGCCGCGAACCGCTGCTCGCTGACGACACAAGCTCCGGCGCCGATCACTTCATTTGGTTCGCGCCGAGCCGGTCACGGCCGAAGCGCAGCCTGGCCCGAACAGATGTGGCGGGCGGGAACGTGCCAGGCGGCGACAGCGGCCCTTGCCGGGTTGCGAGGGGGCGCCGTAGGACGTCTTGGCGATCTACATTCGGAACACGCCGTAGCCGACCGGCGACAGCGGCGACTGGCTGCACGCGGCCAGCGCCTGGGCCAGCACCTCCCGCGTGGCTCGGGGGTCGATCACGCCGTCGTCCCAAAGACGGGCGGTCGAGTAGACGGGCCGGCCCTGACGCTCGTACTGGTCGGCCAGCCGGGCGCCGGTCTCCTCCTGCCCGACCTCGCGCATCACCGTGGCCGCCTGCTCGCCGCCCATCACACTAATGCGGGCGTTCGGCCACATGAACAGGAACCGCGGCGAGTACGCCCGGCCGCACATGCCGTAATTGCCGGCGCCGAACGAGCCGCCGATCACGACCGTCAGCTTCGGTACCTGTGCGCACGACACGGCGGTGACCAGCTTCGCCCCATCCTTGGCGATGCCGCGCGACTCGTAATCGCGACCGACCATAAAGCCGGTGATGTTCTGGACGAACAGCAGTGGAATCGCGCGGCGGTCGCACAGTTCGATGAAGTGCGCGGCTTTCAGCGAGGACTCGCTGAAGAGGATCCCGTTGTTGGCGATCACGCCGACGGGATGACCGTCGAGGCGGGCGAAGGCGCACACGACGGTCGGGCCATAGAGCTGTTTGAACTCCTGCAGGTCCGAACCGTCGACGACTCGCCGCAGCACCTCGCGCACGTCGTACGGGGTGCGGGTGTCGAGCGGGACGACATCGAGGATCCCGTCCGGGTCCTCAGCCGGCGGGCGCGGCGCGACCCGCTCCCACGGTGGCGCTGACTCGGGTGGAAGGGTCCCGACGATCCCGCGGACGAGCTCGAGCGCGTGCTCGTCGTCCTCGGCGAGATGGTCGACGACGCCCGAGGTGCGGGCGTGGACATCGCCGCCGCCGAGCTCCTCGGCCGTGACCACCTCGCCGGTCGCCGCCTTCACGAGCGGGGGACCGCCGAGAAAGATCGTCCCCTGATTGCGAACGATCACCGTCTCATCGCTCATCGCCGGAACGTAGGCGCCCCCGGCGGTACATGAGCCCATCACGCAGGCGATCTGCGGGATCGCCTCCTTCGACATCGTCGCCTGGTTGAAGAAGATCCGGCCGAAGTGCTCGCGGTCGGGGAAGACCTCGTCCTGCATCGGCAGGAACGCGCCGCCCGAGTCGACGAGGTAGACGCACGGCAACCGATTGTGTAGCGCGATCTCCTGTGCTCGGAGGTGCTTCTTGACGGTCATCGGGTAGTAGGTGCCGCCCTTGACCGTCGCGTCGTTGGCGACAACGACGACGCGTCGGCCTCGCACGACGGCGATGCCGGTCACCATGCCCGCCGCGGGGGCGTCCCCCTCGTAGAGCCCGTCGGCGGCCAGCGCCGACAGCTCCAGAAACGGTGTTCCCGGGTCGCACAGACGCTCGACGCGATCGCGCACGAGCAGCTTCCCGCGCTTGAGGTGACGCTGGCGCGCGCGCTCTCCACCACCGCCACGCACGCGGGCGATCCGGGCCTGCAGGTCGGCGATCAGCTCGAGGTGGCCGTCGCGGTTGGATGTGGTCGGCGCGAGCGCGCTCATACCGCCACCTCCTGGGGTTCAGGTTCGACGACAGCGACGAGTGGCTGGCCGAGGCGGACCCGGTCGCCGGGTTTCAAATCCAGCCCGGCGACGACGCCGGCGTGGGGCGCCGTGATGGTCAGCTCCATCTTCATCGACTCCAGCACGACCAGCACGTCGCCCTCGCTCACGTCGTCACCGTCGGCGGCGTGGACGAGCAGGACGGTTCCGGGCATCGGCGCCTCGAGCGAGCCGGCGTGGGCGCCGGCGCCGGTGCGGGCGACGGTCTTCGTGCGCACCGCGAGGTGGTTGCCGTCGCGCGCGATCCAGACCGCCTCGTCGGAGACGGCGACCGCGTAGCGGCGCTCGACTCCGTCGAGCGTGATCCGCGCGGTGTGATCGCCGTCGAACCGGATCGCCGTCTCCCACGTGTGCTCGCCGATCGTTACCCGGTTCTCCCCGACGCGCGCCTCGCCGTGGTCGATCAGGGCCCGGCGCCACGGGCCTGCCGGACGAGCGGTCCCGGCGGCAGCGACCATGGCGGCTGGGACCAGGTCCGCGGGCGGCGCCGTGTCCAGCTCGGCCAGGACGCGCTCGAGCAGGCCCGTGTCCTGCTCGCCGGCGCCGATGTCGTCGCGCCCGATCAGCGCGCGCGTGAACGCGGCGTTGGTGGTCACGCCGACGAGTTCGAACGTCGCCAGCGCTCGGTCGAGGCGGCGCAGCGCGGTCGCTCGGTCGGGGCCGTGCGCGATCACCTTGGCGAGCATCGGGTCATACGACGTGCCGATCACGCTTCCGGCGCGCACGCCGGAGTCCACGCGCATCCCGGGGTCGGACGGCTCGCGGTAGGCGCGGACGGTGCCGGTGGACGGCAGGAACCCGTGCGCCGGGTCCTCGGCGTACAGTCGCGCCTCGACGGCGTGCCCGGCCGGCAGCAGCTCGTCCTGGCGCAGCGCGAGGGGCTCACCGGCGGCCACCTGCAGCTGCTGCTCGACGAGGTCGACACCGTATACGAGCTCTGTCACCGGGTGCTCAACCTGCAGGCGCGTGTTCATCTCGAGGAAGAAGAACTCCTGACTGTCGTGGGGAACGATGAACTCGACGGTGCCCGCGCCCTCGTAGCCGCACGTCTGGGCGAGCGCGACGGCCGCCTGCCCCATCCGCGCCCGCAGCTGCGCGTCGACGACAGGCGACGGGGCCTCCTCGACCACCTTCTGATGGCGGCGCTGGAGCGAGCACTCACGCTCCCCAAGGTGCACGACGCTGCCGTGTCGGTCACCCAGGACCTGGACCTCGATGTGCCGCGGGCGCTCGAGATAGCGCTCGATCAGCACGCGGTCGTCGGCGAAGGCGGCGCGCGCCTCGCGACGGGCGGCGTCGAGCGCCGGCCCGAGCTCGCTTTCGGCGCGGACGACCCGCATGCCCCTGCCGCCGCCGCCGGCGACAGCCTTGATCACCGCCGGGAACCCGTTCTCGGCACAGAAGCCACGCAATTCCTCAACGCCGACGTCGTCGCCCTCCAGGCCCGGCACAACCGGCACGCCGGCCGAGCGGGCGATGCTCTTGGCGCGGGCCTTGTCGCCCATCATCTCGATCGCCGCGGGCGGCGGGCCGACCCACACCAGCCCGGCGTCGATGACCGCCTGCGCGAACGTAGCGTTCTCCGAGAGGAATCCGTAGCCCGGGTGCACTGCGTCGGCGCCCGCGGCGCGAGCCGCAGCGACGAGCGCGCTCGCGTCAAGGTACGAGCTCACCTTCACGGCCACGTCGGCAACGTCGGCGTGGAGCGCGCAGGCATCCGCCTCGGTGAAGACGGCGACGGTGGAGAGGCCGAGCGCGTGCGCGGTCCGCGCTATACGGACGGCGATCTCGCCGCGGTTGGCGACCAGCAGCGAGCCGATCATGAGCGCGCCCCCCAGACGATCGGGCCGGCCACGAGTGTGTGCGAGCCCAGCGGCCGGCCGAGAGCCTCGCGCGCCGCCGCGGACGCTGCGAGCAGGGCGGGCAGATTGACGCGGGTGGTGATCCCCATCTCGTGAAGCATCGAGACGAGGTCCTCGGTCGCGATGTTGCCGGTCGCGCCCGGGGGCACCGGGCAACCACCCAGCTCGCCGAAACTCGACTCGAACGACGAACAGCCGGCCTCGAGCGCGGCGAGCACGTTGGCCAGGCCCTGCCCGCGCGTGTTGTGGAAGTGGGCGGTCAGCTCGACGCGGTCGTCCAGCACGCAGCGGGCCTCGGCGAAGAATCGCCGCACCTGGACGGGGTTCGCCATCCCCGTCGTGTCGCCGAACGCGATCTCGGACGCCCCGGCGTCGATTAGCCGCTCGGCGATCGCGAAAACGCGCCCTGGGGGAACCTCGCCCTCGTAGGGGCAGCCAAAGCTCGTGCTGATCACCCCCTCGGCCCGCAGGCCGTCATCCCGAGCCCGGTCGATCACGCGCTCGAGGCCAGCCAGCGATTCCTCGATCGACCGGTTGACGTTATGTAGGTTGTGGGTCTCTGACGCGCTGAGGAAGCAGTTCACCTCGCTGAAGTGCTCGCGCAGGGTCAGCGCGCGCTCGAGACCGCGCTCGTTCGGGATCAACACCGTGACGTCCGCGTCTGCCGGGAGGTGGACCTGGCGAAGTACCTCGTCGGCGTCGGCAAGTTGCGGGATCACCTCGGGGCGTACGAACGATGTCACCTCGAGGCGCTTCAGACCCGCCGCGCCGAGCATCTCGATCAGGCGCACCTTCGCCTCGGTCGCGATCGTCTCCGGCTCGTTCTGAAACCCGTCGCGCGGCCCGACCTCGCGGATCCGGACGGTCTCGGGCAGCATCGTCAGGCTCCGAGCATCCGGGCGATCACCATCTGCTGGACCTCGTCGGTTCCCTCGCCGATGGTGAGGATCTTGGCGTCGCGGTAGAACCGGCAAACCGGGTACTCCTCGATGAAGCCGTACCCGCCGTGAATCTGCACGGCCTCCTCCGCGCAGCGCACGGCAAGGCGCCCCGTCTTCAGCTTCGCCTGCGCCGCGGTGAATGTGAAGTCGCGCCCCTCGTCTTTCAGCCAGGCTGCCATATAAGTGAGCAAGCGGGCGGCCTCGATCTCGGTCGCCATGTCGGCGAGTTTGACCTGGATCGCCTGGAACTTGCTGATGCTTCGGCCGAAGGCCTTGCGCTCCTTGGCGTAGGCGAGCGCTTGGTCGAGCGCGCCCTGGGCCAAACCGACGCCCATCGCCGCCACGCCGATCCGGCCGATGTCGAGCACCTTGAGGAACTGCTTGAAGCCGTTGCCGCGCGGCCCGAGCAGGTTCTCCTTCGGCACCCGGCAGCCCTCGAACGTGAGCGGCCGGGTATCCGATGCGTTCCACCCCATCTTCCGATACGGCTGGCCGGGCTCGTAGCCCGGCGTGCCGTTGTCGATGATGATGTTCGAGATCTCGCCGTCGCCGGTCCGGGCCGTCACCGCGACGTGGCCCGAGATGTCCGTCCCCGCGTTGGTGATGAACTGCTTGGCGCCGTTGACGACCCAGCCGTCGCCGTCGAGTGTCGCCCGGGTGCGGGTGTTGCCGGCATCCGAGCCCGCCTCGGGCTCGGTGAGACCAAACGCGCCGAGCTTGAGGCCGGCGCACAGGTCGGGCAAGTAGCGCTCTTTCTGCTCGGCGGACCCGAACAGGTAGATCGGCTGGGTTCCGAGCGAGGTGTGCGCGCATAGCGTGATCGCCACGCTCGAGTCCACGCGCGTGAGCTCCTCGACGGCGACCGCGTACTGCAGCGAGGTCCCGCCAGCGCCACCCACCTCCTCCGGGAACGGGATCCCCATCCACCCGAGCTGCCCCATCTGCTTGACGAGCTCGTAGGGGAACGACTTGGTGCGGTCCAGATGTTCGGCCACCGGCGCCACCTCGTCCTGCGCAAACTCGCGGACCGTCGACTGAAGAAGCATGGTTTCGTCTGAGAGATCAAAGAGCATGGCGGAGGCACAATACCGAGTGATCGTTCGAAGATCAAGGCATCGTTCGAACTTAGCATGGCCGCTCGAAATCCCGGCGCGACGGCGATACGATGCGTTCATGCCCTCTCCGCCCCCGCCTACCAGACCACGACTGCGCGACCGCTACGACCGTAAGCAGCAGCAGGTCGTACGCGACGCGGCGCGGGTGTTCGCGGAGCACGGCTACGACCAGACCACGATCCAGGATCTATCCGACGCGATCGGCCTCGCCGCCGGCGGCATCTATCACTACGTCGGCAGCAAAGAGCAACTGCTCGCGCGCATCTGCGACCAGATCATGGACCCGCTGCTCGAACGCGCCCGCGAGCTACTCAACGCCGATGCGCCACCGCGGGACTCCCTGCGCGCGCTCGTTCGTCTCTGGGTCACGCATGTGATCGAGCACCGAGACCACCTGCTCGTCTTCCAGCAAGAACGCCACGTGATCGAACACGGCGACCAGTGGCGCGAGATCCGCGCGAGCCGCAAGCAATTCGAGCGACTGGTGGAGGAGGTCATCGCGCGCGTGCATGAAAGCGGGCAATTAGCGCTTTCAGACGAGCGGCTCGCGGTCTCGGCCCTGCTCGGGATGGTCAACCACACCGTCCAGTGGTACCGACACCGCCACCGTCTCTCGCCGACGGACATCGCCGACGGCTACGTCGACCTGCTCGTCCGCGGCGGCGCCGCGCCTCGCTGAAGCGACGATCTCGTGATTCCGGGCGCCTGTTTTGCCGGCCACTCGAGACTCTCGTCGGGCCGGTCTGGCTGAGCCTCGACTGCTGCTAGCGCGGGCGGAGCAGCATCGCTGCGATGGCGCTCCGCCCTCAGTGTGGGAGTCGTCCACCGCACGAGCCAGCCCGAGCTTTCTCGCCGGTCCGCTCCCGCATCAACGTTAACGTGTTCCTAGCACGACCTGGGGTTGACATCAGATTCAGGTTGCCGTAGCTTAGCCGCACAGGAACTCTGACGGTTCCGGAGAGGTCAAACGAGGAGGAGAAGTCGTGAACAGTCACACGCGCCGAGGCGCACGCTTGCGGATGAGCCGGTGGCTCGGCATGGTCGGTCTCTGCGTCGCACTGCTTGCGCTAATAGCCGGATGCGGGAGTTCGAGCACGAGCACGGCGGCAAACGCAAGCGCGAATTCCTCGACTGACCTTACGTCCTACCAAGCGCTCGCCAACCAAGCCGAGCATTCGCTCACCAGCACGACCTTCAACGGACCTACGGTCGCGTTTCACGCTCCGCGTGACATCAAGCTCGCGGTCATCGCCTGCTCGACGAGCGTTAGCGGCTGCCTATCGGGAGCGAACGGGGTAAAGAAGGCGGCCGAGCTCCTCAACTGGAAGGTAACGGTTTTTAATGGGAACGCCGACCCATCGACTCAGAACGATCTGATCGAGCAGGCCGTGAACAGCGGCTTCCAGGCGATCATCCTGGTCTCGATCCAGCCAAACACGGTTGCGTCCGGCCTCGCCGCAGCAAATGCGAGGAAGATCCCTGTGGGCTCTGACACGGCCGCCGTTCCGCCCAGCCCCGGCGGAGTCGCCTACGATGTGGACGCGGATTGGTCGACCGCTGGCAAGGGGATTGGGGCGCTGATCGTCGCCCAGAGCGGCGGCCACGCGAACCTGCTCGACTTCAAGGATAAGGAGTTCCAGAGCCAGGTCGATCTCAGCACTGCGGTCACGGCTGAGGTGGCCTCGTGCTCGACGTGCAAAGTCCAGCCGGTTCAACCGGTGGTCGTTGCCGACGTCGGGCCGAGCCTGGGCGTGCGGGTCGTCAATCTGTTGCAGAAGGACAGCGCCATCAACTTCGTCGACATGGGCTTCGACCCGGCCGCCGACGTGGTGGTTCCCGCCATCAAGCAGGCCGGCTTCAGCAACGTGAAGCTGGTCGCCGCCAACGCCGAGCCGCAGAACCTGGAATGGATCAAGCAGGGCGAGGTGCAGTCCGGGGACTTGACCTACAGCTTCGTATACGCGGCATACGCGACGGTCGACCAGATGGCGCGCCTGCTGGCCCACAAGCCGCTCATCAAGACCCCGGGCGTGTCCAACTTGGCCTACGCCTACGGCGAAGGCACCCCGTGGGGGATCATTACGCAGTCGGGCCTCAACGGCGTCCCGATTCCGAAGGCCAACGGCAACATCGCGTTCGCGATCGAAGCCAAGCTCCCTCAGCTCTACGGCCACCTCTGGGGCGTCTCTTGACAGTTCCGCCTGCACAGCAGTATCTGCTCGATCTGCGCGAAGTCTCTAAGAGCTTCGGCGGACGCGAGGTCCTGCGGCGAGTCTCGGCACGACTCGCCGCAGGAGGTATCCATGGGATAGTCGGTAACAACGGAGCCGGCAAGTCAACGCTCATCAAGCTGATTACGGGCACCTACTCGGCGTCGCCGGGCAGTCACATTGAGATCAACGGACGGGTCGCACAGGCGGGATATAACGAGCGCACCGCCCGTGATTTCGGAGTGCGCGTCGTCCACCAGGAGGCACCGCTCATCGACTCCTTCACGGTGAGCGAGATGGTGGCCGTCTTGGTCGGCTACCCGACGAGTTACGGGCTAGTCAACTGGCGGAAGCTCCGCCGTTTCACCAAGCGCGTGCTGGAGCGATTCGACATCAAGGTCAGCCCCGACGCCCGGGCGGCGTTCCTGTCAGCAGCCGAGCGGGCGCTCGTTAGCCTCGCGATCGCCCTCGCTGACCTCGACGAAGAGGGACGCCCGCCGCTCTTGATCCTTGACGAGGCCACCGCTTCGGTCCCGGCGGAAGAAGCCCGCACCTACCTGGACGCGGTCCGCTTGGTCGCCGCCAAGGGCGGCCTGGTTCTTATGATCACGCACCGACTGCCGGAGATCATCGCGTATTGCGACTCAGCCACCGTGCTCAGCGACGGCGCCGTCGTCTACCAGGGAACGACGACGGGCATGACGGTGCAGAAGCTCGGAGAACTCATGGCCCAAACTTCTTCGACACGTCGCGAGGGCGACGTGAAGGTCCTCTCTAGGGCGTTGCCGGACAGCTGGGGCTTCGGCTCGGTGGACACCCGCGAGCCGGCCGTGGCCGCAGCACCCGCGCTCGTCAAGGTCAGCGACCTGCACGGCCCGCTCGTCAAAGGTGTCTCGTTCTCGATCGCGCCGGGTGAGGTTGTTGGGCTGAGCGGGCTGTTCGGCGGCGGAGTCAGCCAGGTCGCACGACTCGTCGGCGGCGTCGAGGCAATCACTCACGGCAACGTCGAGATCGACGGGCGACGCGCGTTCGGGCCGGGCCGGGTTGACCAGGCACTGCGCTCCGGGATCGTGTACCTGTCCGCTAACCGAGCTCGGGAGGGCGGCGTTACTACGCTGTCTTTGCAGGAGAACTTGATGCTCCCAACCGTCGGCCTCTACTGGGGCAAGCGGGCACGCGAGCGCGCCCGCGTCGAAGAGGCCATCTCGCTCCTCGAGATCCGTCCGCGGGAGCCAGACCTGCCCTTCGGCCTCCTTTCCGGCGGCAACCAACAGAAGGTGCTTCTCGCCAAGTTGCTGCTCACGTGCCCGCGGCTCATCATCCTCGACGACCCGACGGTCGGCGTGGATCCGCAGAGTCGCGAGGTCATCTTCACGGTGCTCCGCCAAGTCGTTCAGGGCGGGCGCGCCGCCCTGGTCACCTCCAGCGAACCTGATCAGCTCGCGCGTGAGTGCGACCGGGTTCTGATCATCAGCGGTGGTCGGGTCACGGGCGAGCTCGTGGGTCCGAGCATCAGCGCCGCAGCTATCGCGCTCGCAAGTGCATAAGGAAAGGTGAGAGGACACATGTCGCTGACCGAGCAGTCTCCCGTCATTGCTGACCTGGGTGACCCGGCGCCTTCTGGACGCGCACGAGAGCGGCTCGGCCGGTTCGTCCCTTACGCAGCTCGCTACGGCCTCATTGCTTTCCTGCTGCTGCTCATCGCCGTTTTCTCGATCCTGCAGCCGCAGATCTTCTTCACGTTCAGAATGGCGAAGACGATCCTTGTGCAGCAGACCGTGATCATGCTGCTTTCGCTGTCTGTGCTTCCAATCGTTGTTGTGGGCGAGTTTGATCTGTCGATCGGGAACGTCCTCGGGTTCGCCGCGGTGCTCATCGCAGCGCTCGGAGAGAAGAGCCTCGGCGGGTGGCCCACGCTGCTTCTCACGGTTCTCGCGTGCGCTGCGATCGGCGGTATCAATGGCTTCCTGGTCAGCGTGCTCAAGGTACCGTCGATGATCGCCACGCTCGGCGTCGGTCTCGCTGTGGGCGGCCTCACCGTCGGCGTAAGCGGTGGCGAGACGCTGGTCTCCGGCATCCCCAACCTCATCCCTGACATGTCGAGCACGATCGTGCTCGGCGTGTCGCTGGCCGTCTGGATCGTCTTTGCGCTCTGTCTCGTCACCTACGCCGTATTCGAGCACACGCCGACCGGTCGGCGGTTGTACGCCGTGGGCGGTTCGCAGGTCGTCGCCCGGCTGGCGGGGATCCGTGTCACTCGGCTCAAGTTCCTTGCCTTCACGGCCGGTGCTGCGCTCGTCGCCGTGGCCGGCGCGCTGAACCTCGGCCAGGCGGGCGGCGCCAGTCCGTCGTTCGGCCCGTCACTGCTGCTGCCGGCGTACGCGGCTGTGTTTCTTGGCTCGACGACAATCCGCCCAGGCTTCTTCAACGTCTGGGGCACTGTCGTGGCGACGTTGGTCCTGGCGGTCGGGTTCACCGGCCTGACGCTCGAGGGCGTTCCCTACTGGGTGGAACCTGTGTTCGATGGCGTTGCGCTGATCATCGGTGTCCTACTGTCGCGCGGAGAAGTGACCCGAGCCGGTCGGTAAGCGGCGAGACTCGCCGCCATGGACTTCGATTTCTCCACACGCTGCGCTCACTTGCGCACCGAGTTGCTCAGCTTCATGGACGACCGCGTCTACCAAGCCGAGGCGGTCTACGACGAGCAACTGCTCGCGTCGGGCGACCCGCATTTCCATCCTCCGATCATGGAAGAGCTCAAAGCCGAGGCACAGCGTCGCGGGCTGTGGAATCTGTTCCTACCGCATCAGACCGAGTGGAACGACGGTCTGTCCAATCTCGAGTACGCGCCATTGGCGGAGATCATGGGCCGCTGCCCGATTGCGTCGGAGGCGACGAACTGTTCGGCGCCGGACACGGGAAACATGGAGATCCTGACGATGTTCGGCACCGCCGAGCAGAAGGAGCAGTGGTTGCGGCCGCTCCTGACCGGTGATATCCGATCGGCCTTCGGAATGACAGAGCCGGCGGTGCCGAGCTCAGATGCGTCGAACATTCAGCTGAGCATCGTGCGGGACGGCGACGAGTACGTTCTCAATGGGCGGAAGTGGTGGACTACGAATGCGCTGCACCCGAATTGCCGGATCCTCGTCGTCATGGGTAAGACGAACCCGGATGCCCCGCGGTTCCGCCAGCAGAGCATGGTCCTGGTACCGCTCGACACTCCTGGGGTGCGAGTTCTGCGTGGTCTTCCGGTGTTCGGCTACCAAGAGCAGCTTGGCCACGGAGAGGTCGATTTCTCCGACGTCCGGGTTCCGGTCACGAATCTGCTTGGCCACGAGGGCGACGGGTTCTTCATCAGCCAGGCTCGACTGGGTCCGGGGCGGATCCATCATTGCATGCGCTCGATCGGGGCCGCAGAGAGGGCACTGGAGCTGATGTGCGAGCGAGCGTCTGCGCGAATTACGTTTGGACAGCGCGTGGCCGAGCGCTCCAACGTTCAGGATTGGATTGCTGAGGCGCGCATTGAGATCGAGATGATTCGTTTACTCGCGCTGAAGACGGCTTGGCTGATGGACACCGTCGGGAACAAGCACGCGCGTGTAGAGATCGCCGCCATCAAGGTGGCCGCTCCGAACATCGCGCAGAAGATAATTGACCGTGCCATCCAGGTCCATGGTGGCGCGGGCGTGTCTGACGATACGCCGCTCGCGAGGATGTGGACGCTTCAGCGAATCCTCCGCATCGCCGACGGTCCCGACGAGGTGCACAAACGGACGATCGCCCGTGCGGAACTCGGACGGTGGTCCGTGGCGCAGAACGGGCTTCCTGACTCGCAGGCTCTGGGCGGAGCGCTGCCCGGGTCGTAGCGTTGGCCACGGGATTTCAGGGGTTTCGTCATGACCTCACAGAGGCGAGAACTGGTGTTGACATCAGATTCAGGATTGTCTATGCTGCGCCCCCGCCGGATCGGCTATCGGCTTGGGTGGGAGGATTCCTCGAGAAGGGAAGGAGAAGCGGTGAATAGTCCCACGTGGCGTGTCGAGCGCGTCTTCGACTGCGGTGCGCTCGTGCTGGAAGCCGTCGTCTCCCGCCTGGCTTGTAATGGGCTGAAGAGAACATGAACGACCGCGCGCCACTCGCGGGGCAGACCGCAATTGTTACTGGCGCCGGTCGGGGTCAGGGTCGGGCGCACGCGGTCGGCCTTGCTGCAGACGGCGCCGACATCGTCGCGCTCGACATCGGCCACGACGTCGGTTCCGTGCCCTACGAGCTCTCCACCGGGGAGGACTTGGCCGAGACCGTGCGGCAGGTGGAGGCATTAGGGCGAGCCTGCATGCCGATCACCTGTGACGTGCGCGACTCGGTTGCGGTCGCGGCGGCGGTGGCGGCCGCGGATGAGCGGTTCGGCAAGGTGGACATCACGATCGCCAATGCAGGCATCGCCAGCTACGGGACCGTCGCTGAACTGACCGACGAGCAGTGGCGCGACGTAATCGACACCAACCTGACCGGTGTGTTCAACATTCTCCGGGCGACGGTGCCGGCGATGGTCGACCGCGGCTACGGACGCTTGGTCGCGACCGCGTCGATGGCGGCCCGCGGGGGGACTCGCAACGCTGCGCATTACGTTGCCGCAAAATGGGGTGTCATAGGGCTGGCGAAGTCGCTCGCTCTCGAGGTCGCAGCCTCGGGGGTCACGGTGAACGTCATCTGCCCGGCAAACGTCAACACGCGGATGATCAACAACGAGACGATGTACCGGCTGTTTCGCCCCGATCTCGCGGAGCCGCGGCGGGAGGACGTGCTGCAGGGCTTCACTGACTTCCATCAGATCCCCGTGCCGTGGGTTGAGCCCGAGGAGATTGCTGGCGTCGTACGCTTCATGGTGTCTCCGGCGGCCGCCCACATCACTGGCTCCGTCTTCGACGTCGCGTGCGGTAACACCGCTTTGATCCCATGACTTCGCCGAGGGTCCCAAATGAAGAAGCTTGAGGGCAAGGTCGCGTTCATCACCGGTGGCGCGCGCGGTCAGGGGCGGGCGCATTCGGTCCGCCTCGCCGAGGAGGGAGCCAAGATCGTCGCGATCGACATATGCAGGCAGATGGAGCGGGTCACTTACGAGATGTCCTCAGCGGACGACCTCGCCCAGACCGTCATCGATGTGGAAGCGGTAGGCGGCGAGATCATGGCTGAGGCGGTTGATGTGCGCGATCTCCCGGGGCTCGAGCGGATCGCGGGAGCTGCGGTGGAGCGCTTCGGCAGCATTGACATCGTCATCGCCAACGCGGGGATCTCCACCTACGGGCGCACCTGGGAGCTGACCGAGGAACTCTGGCAGGATACGATTGACGTGAACCTGACGGCGGTGTGGAAGACGGTGAAAGCCACCGTCCCGGTCATGATCGCGTTGGGTCGTGGTGGCTCGATTGTGTTCACCAGCTCGTCCGCCGCCTTCGTTGCGATCCCGACACTGTCGCATTACACGGCCGCCAAGACGGGTCTCGTGGGCTTGGCGAGATCGCTAGCGCAGGAGCTGGGCGAGCATTTCATTCGCGTCAACACAATTCACCCTGCGGCGGTGGAGACGATGTTGGCTCTGAACGACAACTGCCTCCGCCTCTTCGCACCGAATATTGAGAACCCGACAAAGGAGGACGTCCGCGCCCCATTTGCGTCGATGAACGTGCTCCCGGTCCCGTGGATGGAGCCGCGCGATGTCAGTAACACGATCCTTTGGCTGGTCAGCGACGACGCACGCTTCGTGACGGGTGCGGCCATCCCGATCGACATGGGCCTCTCGACTAAATACCCGACGGCCCTGGCCGAATGAGCGTCGCACGCGAAAGGAGAAGGTGATGTCCACGTTCGAGCCTTGGGCCAGCGGGCTGCGCTTTCCCGAGGGCCCCGTTGCGCTTCCTGACGGCGGAATCCTCGTCGTCGAGATCGCTCGTGGCACGCTGACAAGGATCGGCGCGGATGGAAGCCACGAGCCGGTCGCCGACTGCGGTGGCGGTCCCAACGGTGCCGCTCCTGGCCCGGATGGAAGGATCTTCATCTGTAACAATGGCGGCTTCGAGTTCGAAGACTCGACCGGCTTTCTCAATGCCGCGGCATGCGCCGAAACGCCGTCCGGGCGCATCCAGCGGGTCGACATCGAAACCGGCGAGGTGGAGTCGCTGTACGAGGAATGCGACGGCCGGCACCTCGAGGCGCCGAACGACCTCGTGTTCGACGATCATGGCGGCTTCTATTTCACCGACTATGGTCATTGGCGGGGCCGGGTTCACAAGAGCGGTTCTATCTACTACGCGGCGGCGGACGGATCTTCGATCAGGCGGGTCGTCGAGTCATTCCCCAATCCGAACGGAATCGCGCTTTCGCCCGACGGCTCGCGGGTGTACGTCGCCTCGAGCATGAGCGGCCGGCTGTGGTGGTGGAACGTCGACGGTCCGGGTGAGCTGTCCGGCGGTGAGACGTTTTTCGGTCCCGGCGACGCGAACTTCCTCTGGGCCGTCGACGGCAACTATCACGTCGACTCGATCGCGGTTGACAGCGATGGCAACGTCTGTTGTTCGCACATGTTGAAGGGCGGCATTGCCGTCGTCGGACCCGCGGGAGACCTCGTCGAGTTTGTCGCGATCCCGGAGGACCCGTTCATTACGAATATCGCTTTCGGCGGTGAGCATCTTCGGACTGCCTATGTCACAGCCTCAGGCACCGGCACGGTCTTCCGCGGCACCTGGGCCCGTCGCGGCCTGCGTCTCAACAATGACCTAGCCGCCGCATGAGCGGCGTGTCATTGCTCCCCCCGCCAGGAGGCGGTGCATCGCTCAATCCGCCCAGGACCGACGCGCTTGACGCGCTCGCGGCGTGGCGCGAGAGCGTCGCGCAGTGGTTCGCTGAGCACACGCCGGCGAACTGGCGCCAACGGATGCGAGGCGCCCCCGAGGAGGAGTACTTTGAGTTCCAGCGCTGGTGGCTTGAGGAGCAGCGCGAGATCGGCTTCGCCGCGCCGCACTGGGCGAAAGAGTGGGGCGGCGGCGGCTACAGCCTCGCCGAGCAGATCATCATCGCGGAAGAGGCTGCTCGGGCCGGCGCTCCGCGCCTGGAGCTCTTCTTCCACGGACTCTTCCACACCTACGCGACCCTCCTCGCAGCGGGCACCCAAGATCAGCGTGAGCGCTACCTACCGCGCGTGCTCGAAGGCGAGATGTGGTGTCAGGGCTTCAGCGAGCCCAACGCGGGCTCCGACCTTGCCGCATTGCGCACGCGCGCGCGGCGCGAGGGGGAGTCCTACTTAATCAACGGCCAGAAGGTGTGGTCAAGCCAGGCGGCGCATGCCGATTACTGTCTGCTCCTTGCGCGCACCGGGCCCGAGGGCTCTGGTCGCAAGGGCATCTCCTACTTCATCCTCGACATGCACACCCCCGGGCTCGAGGTCCGGCCGATCAAGCAGCTGACCGGCGAATCGGAGTTCTGCGAGCTCTTTCTCGACGACGTCGAGATCCCGGCTGAGAACCTGATCGGGGCGGAGAACGAGGGCTGGGGGATCGCTCTCGGCACGCTATCGACGGAGCGCAGCGTCACGCTGCTCGAGATGGTCGAGCGCCTCCGCGTGACCGTGCGCCGCGACCTGACTGCCACGATTGCGACAGCGACTGGTCTGACCGCTGCGCCGACGGACGTCCGCTGGCAAAACCTGGCCGAGCTGCACGCCGAGACCGAGGTGCTGGGTCTTCTGAGCCAGCGTGTGATGCAGGATCTGCTCGATGGTTCCGGAGGCGGAGCGGTCGCATCGATTCTAAAGCTGTACTACAGCGAACTACTGCAGCGGGTCGGCAACTTCGGGCTGCAAGTCAGCGGTCTCGAAGCTCAGCTGGTTCAGCCGCTGACGCACGGGATCCGCTTCGAGTCCGGCGACTGGATGTACGACTACCTGAGCGCATGGGGTTGGACCATCGGTGGGGGGACGAACGAGATCCAGCGGAACCTGATCGCAGAGCGTGTGCTTGGCCTGCCCCGCGAGCCAAAGGTGGGTAAGTGATGGCGCTCGTCAATGACCACCAGCGAGACGAGTTCCGGACCGAGCTGCGGTCCACCGTGCGGTCCCTCCTCGACCATCGCGGGGTGGTGGCGCGGGTGCGTGACCTCATCGACGACGGCGCCGGATTCGACGCACTGGAGGCGGAGACCAACGAGCTCGGCTGGCCCTCTATCGAGATTCCCGAAGCCGATGGCGGCCTCGGCGAAGGCTTCGCCGCCGCCTGCGTCATCGTCCAGGAGCTTGGGCGAGTGCTCAGCCCGCTGCCGTACTTCTCCAGCGAGGTGCTCGGCGTCGGCGCACTGCTCTGGGCTCCCGAAGACCTGCGCCAACGTTGGCTGCCGGCGATCGGTTCAGGAGAAACGGTGGCCACGGCGGCACTTGGCGATCACGCCGGGATTCCCGGGGCCAGCTCGGTCTTCGCCACCCAGATCGGATCCGGCTGGCGGCTGGACGGAGAGGCCGGGTTTGTGACGGATCTTCCTCGCGCCGATCTCGTTGTCGTGCTTGCGCGCGCACAGACAGAGGAGCCGCTTCTCGTGCTCGTCCCGACGGACGCCGTGGGCGTGACCGTGGAGCCGCAGCCCACGGTTGACCCTACCCGCCAGCTGGGTCGGCTGCGTCTGGATGCCCTGCGCGTCGCTGCGTCGGAGGTCGTCTCTCGCGAGGGTGCGGCAGTCGAGCGTCTAGTCAACCGCGCTGCTGTCGCGATCGCTGTCGACTCCGTCGGCGGCGCCGAGCGAGTGCTCGAGATGACAGTCCAGTATCTCAAGGAGCGCAAGCAGTTCGGTCGGGCGGTTGGCAGCTTCCAAGCTCTGAAGCACCGATGCGTGGACATGTTCCTGAAGCTCGAGGCCGCGCGTGGCGCGGCGGAGCACGCGGCACTCGTCATCGACGATGCCTCCCAGGCGACGATCGCCGCATCGACGGCCAAGCAGACAGCCGCTGACGCCTACGCCGAGATTGCTGCCGAGGCGATCCAGATGCATGGCGGCATCGGCTACACCTGGGAGCACGACCTGCACCTGTACCTCAAACGAGCCAAACTCAACCAGGCGCTGGTCGGCGACTCAACCTGGCACCTTGCCCGGATCGCCGAGTTGCTCGCCGCCACACTAGGAGGCCAGCCGTGACTGATGCTCTTGAGCGTGCGATCGCCGATGGAGGCATCGTTGACTGCTATGTGAACGCGCATTCGGCCGACCTCGGCACCGATATGCCGTCGCTGACGAACTTCTTTAAAGAGAACGCCGGGGGTCACCGTACTGCCGACGAGCTGATCGAGGACATGGACGCCTCGCGGATCGCGTGGGCGCTGCTGACGCCGCCGCCGGAGAACCAGCACGCTGTGGCGGACCAAGAGATCCCATACCGTTGGGCGGTTGACGCCGTCGAACGCCACCCAGATCGGTTCCGGCTCGCCGTGCGCGTCAACCCCTACGACGGGATGAAGGCGGTCCGGCAGCTTGAGAGCATGGTGCGTAATGACGGTGCCGCCGCCCTGCGACTCGCGCCATATCGCGTCGGCCGGCCGTGCACCGACAAGATCTTCTATCCGCTCTACACCAAGTGCTGTGAGCTCGGGATACCGGTGACGATCCTGACCGGCATCATGACGAACTGGTCAGGCAGCCGTAACCAGCATCCGATCCTCTTCGACGAGCTCTGCGAGCAGTGGCCTGAGCTGGTAGTCGTCAGCGCCCACGGTGCCCAACCTTGGGGACGCGAGCTGGTCCAGCTGATGCGCAACTTCAAAAACCTGTACCACACGATCTCGGGCTTCGTGCCCGAGCGATACCCGCCCGAGCTGATCGAGTTTGCCAACTCGAGGCGGGGCCGTCACAAGATCCTCTTCTCGACCGATTGGCCGGCGGTGGACTTCGCGCGTGCGGTGAACTCGCTGCACAAAGTGCCGATCGACGATGACGTCTGGCCCTACTTCCTGCGCGACAACTCCAACCGGGTGTTCGGAGCGCCGGGCCAGGGGCCGCCCGGATGACCGGGACACCGAACCTGCCGCAGTGGTTCCGTGCCCTCGGCCGAGCGCGACCGCTCGACCAAGCCCTGGTCGATCCGCTCGGCACCTCGACCTTCGCCGAGCTTGGAGCCGGCATCGACCACGTCGCCGCCGGGTTGCGAGAAGCTGGTATATGCCGCGGCGACCGGATCGCAACGATGGCGGCGCCATCCTGCGCGTACGTGACTCTGCTGCTCGGGGCAATGGCTGGAGGCATCGCGCCAACGCCGATGAACACCCGGCTGACGAGCTCCGAGCTGACGGCGTTCGCGGCGCCACTGGAGCTCAGCGCGATCGTGGCCGATGCAGAGTATGCCGGTCTCGCCAAGAAGCTTGGAGTCACCGTGATCGAGCTGCCGGAGACTGGTCCGGGGCCGATGGCCGCCCAGCTCGCACCGGTGTGGGCGCAGCGGCCCGACCAGCTCTTGACGCTAGATTCCGAGGAGCCGGCGATCATTTTTCCCACCGGCGGGACGACGGGAACTCCGAAGGGAGTTTGGTACGACCACAGTGCACTGTGGCTCTGGATGAGCGGCAACTCAGCGGTCCGCGAACGCCCACCCGGATCGGTCGAACTCTATTTCTCGCCGTTCTTCCACGTAACGCTGGCGACGATCCTCCTCTCCGCCCTGTTCCGCGGCGTTACTGTGGTGGTGCAGCCAAAGTTCGATGCCGGTGAAGCACTGTCATCGATTGAGGAGCACCGGGTGACGCACGTCGTGGGGGCCCCCGCGATGCTGGACATGCTCCGCGAGCATCCCTCCTTCGGTTCATCCGATCTGACCAGCGTGCGGTCCGCGCTGTTCGGTTCGACGGCGGTCACCGAGCAATTCATCGGGCGCCTGAAGCAGGCGATGCCGAGAGCGGAGATGATGTTCGGTTACGGCGCTACGGAGGCCCCGTGGGTGACGACGATCTGGCATGCCGACGTGCTGGCGGGTCGGACCCGTGGAATCGGAAGGCCCGAGCCTGGCGTCGTGATTCAGATCGTCGACGAAGAGGGCAGACCACTGCCCCCTGGGCCGGAGAACGTCGGCGAGTTCGTGATCAGTTGTCCGTGGCAGCCCCGCGGCTACTGGGGTAATCCGTCGGAGACGGCGAGCGTCTTCCGCTTCGACGGCGTTCACATCGGCGACGTCGGCTGGATCGAACCCGACGGTTGGGTCCACATCTCTGGACGTAAGAAGGAGGTCGTCATCTCAGGCGGGGAGAACGTCTTCCCCTCTGAGGTCGAGGCTGTCCTCCGCGAGCACCCAGCCGTCGCCGACGTGATCGTGTACGGAGTGCCCGACGAACGATGGGGCGAGCGTGTCGAGGCCGGCGTGGTCCTCCGGGAGCCGGTGAGTGACCGCGAACTGCAGGACTTCGGCCGCCAGCGCCTCGGTGGCTACAAGGTGCCCAAGTCGATCAAGACGCTAGCGGCGGTGCCGTTGACGGCGAACAACAAGCCAGACCGAAACGCGGCCCTGGCTCTGCCCGGAATGGAAGTCAAGTGAAGCTGGGAATCGGGTGCTTCCCGACTGACGATTCGGTTGACCCCGGGTGGTTGGCGCGCGAGGTCGAGGAGCGCGGCTTCGACTCGCTGTTCTTCTCAGAGCACACCCACATACCGGTTGACCGCACCTCACCGTATCCCGACGGCGGCGAGATGCCGAGCGAGTACTGGCACTGCCTCGATCCCTTCGTGGCTCTCACCGCGGCCGCCGCGGCGACCGACCGACTCTTGCTTGGCACGGGCATTCTCCTCGTGGCCCAGCGTGACCCGATCATCACCGCCAAGCAGACCGCGAGCCTGGACTGGCTCTCCGGCGGACGCTTTCTCTTCGGCATTGGCGGCGGCTGGAACCTCGAGGAGATGCGCAACCATGGCACCGATCCGACTCGTCGCTTCGGTCTGATGGGCGAACGGGTCGAAGCGATCCGCGCGATCTGGACTGAGGACGAGGCGGCCTATCACGGCCGGTTTGTTGATTTCGACCCGATCTGGTCATGGCCAAAGCCCGTTCAGAAGCCGCACCCGCCGATCCTCGTGGGCGGGAACGGACGCCAGGTGCTGGATCGTGTCCGCAGGTACGGCGATGAGTGGTTGCCCAACGCGTCCGTCGGCGAGGGCATCCACGACAAAATCCGTCGCCGCATCATCCGCATCCGCGAGGAAGGTATACCCACCACGATTGCTGCGGCACCACGCGACCTCGGCGAACTCGACGCCTATCGGGAGGCGGGGACCCACCGAGCGGTCTGGTGGATCCCGCCGGGAGACGAGGGCGCGACGGCCGCGCAGCTCGACGAACTCGCGACACTCGCGGCGCGGCTCGAGGGCGCCGGCTGACGCTTCGTATGACCGTGTCCAACGCATCCATCGCCGATCGCCTGGATTTGCTGCAACTGGCATTTCGCTACGGGACGGTCGTGGACGACCGCGATTGGCCCGCTCTCGGGCAGATATTCACTGACGACGTCGAGTTCGACATCACCGACTTCGCTGGAACGGTCACAAAAGGCCTCGATGCCCTGATCGCGTTGATGGATAGCCCCAACGCGCGCCATCCCGTTGCGCATCTAATCACCAACGTATATGTCGAGAGCTTGGATGGCGACGCGAGGCACCATGCGGAGCCGTCTCCTCGCCGTGCAGACCGATGGCTCTGTCTATGTGGGCAGCTATTCGGACGAGGTGACAAGAGGTGAAAACGGCTGGCGTATCCAGCAAAGGGTCTGCTCATACGTCAGGCGCACCGACCGGAATTAGTCGAAGAGCTTTCGTCCAAATCGCCCAACTCGGACGTCTGAGCCATTATCGGGGCGCGCTGACGCGCGTCGTTGCGCCGATCAGCGCGGTGACGTCCCGGTCGTACGGCAGACCGGAGCGTTCCCAGGCGTTGCGAAAGTCTTCGATGTGGCGACGGGCGATCACAGCGGCAAGTTCTGCATCGCCAGCAGTTATCTGCTCGAGGACGCGCTCGTGAAAGGCAGTTGCGATCTCGGTGGCTCGGTCGTCGTTGACGAATTGCGCGACGGTTGGGACGAGCACCTCGCCAAGTGCTGTGCGGGCGAGAACGAGTGGCGCGTTTGTGCTGGCCTCGGCGATGGCGACGTGAAATGCCTCATCGAGTCGGCACCATTCGGCGAAGTCCCGGAGGTGGGCTCGCTGGGTGTCGAGGATCCGGTTCAGCGTGGCGAGGTCTTCATCGTCGCGACGTAGCGCGGCTAAGCGCGCGAGTTCTGGGTCGAGCAGCATGAGGGCTTCGTGTAGTGCTGCGAACGTCACGGTTCGCCGGCGCAGCGCGTGGGTCATCGCCCGGTGGGCGGGTCGCTCGGCCGCGCCACGCACTACAAGGATCCTAGGGCTGGCTCGTTCGACGAAGCCGGATTCCTGGAGAAGGCGAAGCGCCTCGCGAACCGTGGAGCGGCTGACGCCGGCGTCTCCGGCGAGTCGCGCTTCGGACGGTATGCGCTGGCCTTCTCTGAGGTCGCCGGCCAGGATCGACGCGCGAATCGTGTCGGCTAGTTGCTCGTAGGCCCGGCCGCCGCTGGAGTCGCCATTGGATCGCTTAGACACCCGTCGAACCATAGAGCGGTTCGCGTCGCTCACGCCACTCGATCAGGATTGGGGTGCGCTGTGTCGATATAGCTCACGAGCGTCGTGCGCCCCCTCAGGCGACCGCGGCGCGCCAACACTACTTCGATGGCCGGGCCATCTCACCCGTCGGCCACCATTTCGTCGCAGATGCGCGCGATCTTGTCGGGGCTCGGGAGGAGCGTGCGCTCGAGCTCGGG
>DATBYI010000461.1:0-2006 GCA_036513815.1 Solirubrobacteraceae bacterium | reverse complement strand
ACGGGCAAGGCTCGAGAGCAGCACGTCGCCGGACGGCCGATGGGCGCCGCACACCGTGACTGCATCGAGTTCGAGCCGGCGGCCTTGAAGCTTGAGGTGAGCGCCAGCCGGGGCGAGACGGACTCCAGACTCAAGTGGCGCACCGGCGGACGCGACTCCTACGGAGAGCGGCACCTCGTGGTCGAGCCAGGACGCAAGTCCGTCGATGAACCCGTCGCCCATGTGCTGGACGACGAGCACCGGAAGCTCGAAGTCGGCGGGGAGGTGGTTGAGCACGCGCACGAGCGCGCCAGGGCCCCCGGTCGAGACGCAGATGCCGATGACTTCGGCTGGGCGAGCGCCGCGCGGCAGACGGATCGGCGGCGGACCGTCGCCGCCTGACGTCGACGCGGTGGTCGGTGCGCAGTCACCACCGAGCCGGGTGGTGACCAACCGCCGGAAGCGACGCCGCAGCGCATCGGCCGTCGCGCTGTCGGGAGAGTCCAGGGACACGGCCGAGCGCGGCACCACGGCTACCGCCCCAGCGGCGAGCGCGGCGTCGGCCCGCTGAGACCCTCGTTCATCGTGCGCGACGATCAGAACAACCCTCGTTCGACGATCGCGCATGATCAGCCGCGTGGCCTCTGGGCCGCCCGCCTTCGGAAGGCCGAGCTCCAGAGCCACGAGATCGGGCCTCTCAAGCGTGGCGCCGCGGACGACTCCCGCGGTGTCGTGGAAGATCCCCACGACCGTCATGTCGCCGTCGCGCTCAAGGCACTCGGCGAGCCCGCGACCAAACGTGCGCGAGCTCGAGCCGATGAGGATGCGAGCGCTCATCGTCCGACTAGACGGTTCACCGTCTCCAGCAGCGCCTGCTGATCGAACTCGTTCTTGACGATGTAGGCATCGGCGCCAGCTTCGGCTCCCCGACGGCGGTCCTCTTCGCTTCCCTGCGAGGTGACGATCACCACGGGCAGCATCGCGTGTTCGGGATCGGAGCGGATGGCGGACAGCAACCCCAGCCCATCGAGCTCGGGCATGTGCAAGTCGGTTACGACGAGGTCGAATTTCCCGTCACCCGCGATCGCCTCGAGTGCCTCCCGACCGTGGCACGCTGTGCGGACGCGATAGCCGGCGGTGTCCAGAATGCTCCGCTCGAGCTCGCGCACGATGAATTGGTCGTCGACCACCAAGACGCGTGGCGGCGCTTGCGGCGCTCCGGCCGTCCCGTTTCGCCGAACCGCGATCGGAACGATCGGGGCCCGGACGGCATTGCGGACGAGATACGCGGGATCGACGATCAGCATGATGCCGCCGTCGCCGAGAATCGCGGCGCCAAGGTACCCAGGCACGGCGGCCATCATGCTTCCCAGCGACTTGACGACAACCTCCTCTTGGCCCAGGACACGGTCGCAGGCCACGGCTACGCGGCCGCCGACCTCGCCCATCACGAGGGCGTGCGGCTCCTGTGCCAAGTCGGCCGCCTGCGCGTCGATGGCCAGGGCAAGGTCGGTCAGGCGCAGCGACTCGCCGCGAACCTCGATGTATGGCTGGCCCGCCAGGGTCGCGATCGCTCCGACTCCTACTGCCTCGACGACGCTGGCGATTGGGACGCCGAAGCGTTGTCCGCCGCGCTCCACGATCATGGCGTCAAACCGTGCGAGCGTCACCGGAAGCAGAAGCGTCGCGCGCATTCCCTCCCCGGGTGCGCTCTCCATCTGAAGCCCTCCGCCCAGCGACTCGCTCTGGCGCTTAACGGCGTCGACCCCTACACCGCGTCCGGCGAGTGGGCTGATCTCCTCAGCGGTGGAAAAGCCCGCCTCGGCCAGGACGTCAACCAGCGAGCCTCGGCGCAACGCCTCGTCGTTCAGCTCGGTCGAAACACCGCGCCCGTCGTCGGCTACCTCGATCGCGACTCGATCTCCACGAGCCTCGGCGTGCAGCGTGAGTCGGCCGAGGCGAGGCTTACCGGCGCGCTCCCGGGCCTCGGGTTCCTCTATCCCGTGGGCGATGGCGTTTCGTAGGAG
>DATBYI010000460.1:0-16453 GCA_036513815.1 Solirubrobacteraceae bacterium | reverse complement strand
CCGGAGCCGCGGCGCTCGCGCGCCATGCGGCCTCGGCAGTCGCCGAAGAAGATGCGCTCCTCGCCCGTCTCCGGGTTGACGTAGGCGAGCGCACAGACGTAGCGAAGGCGGCTGTCCGGCGGCACCTCGGCCTCGAACTTCACGAGGTTCTCCTCGTCGGTGGCGTCCGCACCCGCGTAGCGGGCGGAGCGGACGCTGGGCGCGCCACCGAGCGCCGCGGCCTCGATCCCGGAGTCGTCGGCGATGGCGGGACGCCCCGTCGCGGCGGCCGCGGCGAGCGCCTTGGGCAGCGCGTTGTCGGCGAAGGTCGTTCCGTCTTCGGGCGGGAGCTCCACGTCGTCGGCCAGCGGCTCGATCGTGATCCCGGCCGGCTCGAACAGACGTTGCATCTCGGCCACCTTGTGCGGGTTGCGCGTCGCGAGCACGAGCGACCGACCGTCTGAAACGGGGTCTGGAGTCATCGAAGTCTCAGCCCGCGGCGCCGGCGACCGCGGCCTCCTGGAGCGCGCGCAGCTCGACGATCCCCTTCGCGGCTAACGCCAAGAGGTCGTCGAGATGGGCACGTGACAAAGGGGTCCGCTCGGCCGTCGCCTGCACTTCGACGAGCCCACCCTCGCCGGTCATGACGACGTTGGCGTCGACCTCGGCGGTCGAGTCCTCGCGATAGTCGAGGTCGAGCAGCGGCACGCCGTCGACGACCCCGCACGACACCGCGGCAACCGTCCCCACTAACGGCGAGCGCTTCAAGGAACCCTCCGATATCAACCGGGCAAACGCGAGCTCGAGCGCCACCAGACCCCCGGTGATCGACGCGCACCGGGTCCCGCCGTCCGCCTGGAGGACGTCGCAGTCGACGTACACCGTGCGCTCGCCGAGCAGGGAGAAATCGACGGCGCCGCGCAGGGACCGGCCGATCAGCCGCTGGATCTCGACCGTCCGCCCGTCGGGGCGCCCGCGGGTCACGTCGCGCTGCTTTCGCTCGCCGGTGGAGGCGGGGAGCATCCCGTACTCGGCGGTGACCCATCCGCGCCCGGACCCCATCAGCCAGCGCGGCACGCCGTCCTGCGCCGAGGCGGTGCAGATCACGCGCGTCTCCCCAATCGAGATCAGCGCCGATCCGGTGGCGGTGCGCACGAAGCCGGGCTCGATCGACATCGGCCGGAGCTCGTCCGGCGCGCGGCCATAGCTGCGCTCCGAAGGACCACCACCAGCGCTCACGCCGCGACCCTCCCACGAAGTTCCACGTGGACCACCTCGCCCAGCGGCATCTGCAAGAACCGCGTCCCGAGATCCCGGAACGACTCGACATCGGCCGTGCACATGAAGCGATAGGCCCCCTCGCCGGTCTGCGGGTTC
Organism: Solirubrobacteraceae bacterium; assembly: GCA_036513815.1. Taxonomy (GTDB): domain Bacteria; phylum Actinomycetota; class Thermoleophilia; order Solirubrobacterales; family Solirubrobacteraceae; genus Palsa-465. The sequence goes on along the minus strand of DATBYI010000460.1, from coordinate 15,097 downwards.
AGCAACTCGCGCGAGGCCAAGGCGCGCTCGACGCTCCGCGCGACGCCTGCCCCCGAGGTGACGAGGATCACGCCGCGCCCGAGCGAGCGCTGGAGCATCGGGGCGACGAGCGGATAGTGCGTGCAACCGAGGATCACGGTGTCGACGTGCGCCTCGCGCAGCGGGCCGCAGTAGCCCCGCACGGTCTCGACGACGTGCTCGTCGAACGGGAATCCGCCCTGGATGATCGGCGCGAGGTCAGCGCAGGCGACGCTCTCGAGGTGGACGTGGGGGTCGGCGCCGTGCACGGCGCGCTCGTACGCTCCGCTCGCCACCGTGGCCGGTGTCGCCATCAGACCGATGCGGCCGCTGCGGCTGCCGGCGACGGCGAGCTGCGTGGCCGGAGCCACGACCCCGATCACGTCGATCTCGCGGCCGGCACGGCGTACGTGCTCCTCCACCGTCCCGAGCGCGGCCGAGCTGGCCGCGTTGCACGCGATCACGAGCAGCTTCGCCCCAGCGGCGAGCAGGTGCTCGGCGATCTCGATCGAGAAGGCCCTGAGCTCCCGAGCCGTGCGGTCCCCATATGGGAAGCGCGCCGTGTCTCCCAGGTACAGATAGTCCTCGCCCGGCAGCGAGACGAGCAACTCGTGCAGGACGGTCAACCCGCCCACGCCGGAATCGAACACGCCGACCGGCTGCTTCGCGATTGGGGCCATGCCGCGGGATGGTGCCAGAGGTGGGTCGATGTACGCTCGCCCCCTCAGAGGACCGTTGATGCGCGCGCTCGTCGTGACCAACATGTATCCGACGCCGGCGCGCCCGGCGCTCGGCAGCTTCGTACGCGACCAGGTCGAGGCGTTGCGCCGGATCGACGGCGTCGAGGTCGAGCTGTTCGCATTCGCGCCCGGAACGCCGGCCGCCTACCTGAGAGCGGCGCGCGATCTGCGCCAGGCCCACCACAACGACCGCTATGACGTGGTTCATGCCCACTTCGGCCTCACCGCCTGGCCGGCCTTCGCGGCCAGAGGGAGGGCGCACGCCGTCACGCTCCATGGGACGGATCTGGCCCATCCTCGCTCGCGGGCGATCACCCTCGGCGCCCTCCCGTTCGAAGACCTCGTCGCGACGGTGTCCGAGCCGCTGGCGACCCAACTTCCGGGATGGGCCGCGCGTAAACGCCGCGCGATCCTCCCCGCCGGCGTCGCCGCCGACCGCTTCAAGCCGATCCCGCGCCGCGAGGCGCGAGGCAAGCTCGGACTCGACCCGGACGGAACCTACCTGCTGTTCCCGGCCGATCCGAAGAGACCCGAGAAGCGATACGACCGCGCCGCCGCGCTCGCCGGCGAGACGCCCCTGCTCTCTCTCGGAAACATCGATCCACAGGAGGTCCCCCTCTGGATCAACGCGGCCAACGCCGTGCTGGTCCCCTCCGAGCGCGAGAGCTACGGCCTCGCGGTGCTCGAGGCGCTCGCCTGCGACGTGCCGGTGCTGGCGACGCCCGTCGGAATCGCGCCCGAGGCGCTGCACGACATCGCCGGCACCCACTGCGGGCCTTTCGACCCCCAAACCTGGCGCGCAGCCCTCGAGCCACACCTCAGAGACCCAGACCCGCGCATCGACGGCCGCGCGAGAGCCGAGCGCTACTCGACCGACCGGATGGCGGCGAACGTCGTCGCGGCGTGGCGCGCCCTCGCGGCGTGAATCGGGCGCCTCAGTCGATCAGCCGCGCCCCGGTCCGCCACACGGCCAGCCGCCACGCCAGCACCGCGAACAGCGCCAGCGCGCCGACGTGCACGAGGTCGGCCCCCGGGTGCAGCCCGAACGCGCAGTGGCGCACGAGCTCGACGCAGTGATACAGGGGGTTGAACCAGGCCAGCACCCTCAGCCACTCGGGCATCCGGTTGAGCGGGAAGAACGTCCCGGCCACGAGGAACAGCGGCGTGATCACGCCGCTGACCACGTAGCTGAGGCCGTCGAACGTGTCACTCACCGTCGCGAACAGCATCCCGAGCGCGGAGAAGCCGATGCCCGTCAGGGCGCCGATCAGCGGCACGAGCAGCATCGCCGGCTCGGGCCGCAGGCCGAAGAAGAAGGCGACGACGAGCGGCGCGACACCGTAGAGCCCGGCCCGCACGCCCAGGAACACCGACTCCCCGGTGACTATCTCGGACACGTCGACCGGCGCGGCGAGCATGGCGTCGTACACGCGCTGGTAGCGGCGCTTGTACAGGGTGTCGAACATCGAGGCGAAGACCGCGCTGAACAGCACCGTCGTCGCGACGACCCCCGTTCCCACGAACTGGATGTACGGGATGCCCTCGACGTGCGACACGAGCTTCCCGAAGCCGTAGCCGAACGCGAGCAGCATGATCACCGGCTCGACGATCGCCGCGAACGTCCGCGTACGCCAGAAGTACCGAAAGACGATCCACTCGCGGACCCAGACCGCAGCCAGGGCGGCCAGCTCGATGCGTTCAATGCGGACTCGGTTCATTCGACGTAGTCCCCCGTGAGCCGTACGAACACGTCCTCGAGCGTCGCGGCGCGGCGCGCCCCGTGGGGAACGCGTCCGTCCGCCTCGTCGGCGTGCAGGAAGGTCAGCGCCGGGCCGGACTGGCGCGTGGCCAGGCCGTCGGCCTGCGCCCGGGCTTGCAGCGCGCGCACCTCGCCGACGCTTCCGTGCACGTCGACGACGAGCTGCCCGGCATAACGACGGATCAACTCCGACGGCGTGCCCTCGGCGACCACCTGCCCGGCCGACATGATCGCCACCCGGTCAGCGAGGCGCTCGGCCTCCTCGATGTAGTGGGTGGACATCAGCACGGTGGCGCCCTGCTCGCGCAGCGACACGATCAGCGACCACAGCTCCTGGCGCACCTGCGGATCGAGGCCGACCGTCGGCTCGTCGAGCAGCACGACCTCCGGCCGGTGGATCAGGGCCCGCGCGATCAGCAGCCGGCGCTGCATGCCGCCGGACAGCTTGACCGCCTTGTCCCGAGCGCGAGACTCGAGGCCCGCCACCGCGAGCGCCCGGTCAACCGCTTGGGAGCGCTCAGCCGCGGGCACGCGGTACAGGCGCGCGAACACCTCGAGCACGTCGCGGACAGACAGGTCGACATCGAGGTTTGACTCCTGCGGGCAGATCCCCATGCGCGCCCGCGCCAGCTTCGACTCGGCCGGCAGGCGATGACCGAGCACGGAGGCCTGGCCGGCGTCGGCGATCGCCTGCCCGGTGAGGATCCGCATTGCCGTCGACTTGCCGGCGCCGTTGGGCCCGAGCAGCCCGTAGCAAGCTCCCGCCCGCACCTCGAGGTCGAGCCCGCGCAACGCCTCCACGTCGTCGAAGCGCTTGAAGACGCCGTGCATCGAGACGGCCGAGCCGTCGGCGGTGGTACGACTAGTAGGTGAGACGCGACTGAACAACTACGAACCTCCAGGGACAACTTCAAAAGCAGCAGCGGGGCCGTCGCCGAGCGACGGCAAAAATCAACGCAGCTTGAGAACCCTGAGATTCATCAGAAACGAATGGTAACTCACTTAAGCGCCGGCCACCACTCCGCGAGACGCTCGCGCGCCTGCCACACAAACGGTGACCCGTCGCCATCGAACGCCGGCGCCGAGACCGGTTCCCGGAGCGCGCTCAGCGTCGCGGCCACCGACCGCGCGAGCGCCCCGACGTCGTAGCCGCCCTCGAGCAGGCAGCCGACCGGCGCGTCGAGCGTCTCCCCCACCCGGCGCATCGAGCGCGTCATCGCCGCATACCCCTCCTCGGTCACCGCGCACTCGCCGAGCGGGTCGTCGCGATGGGCGTCATAGCCGGCCGAGATGAGAATGAGCTGGGCCGCGAATGCCTGCGCGAGCGGCACCGCGACGTGGTCCACGAGCGAGCAGAAGACCTGGTCCCCAGAGCCGGGCGCCACCGGCAGGTTGACCGTGAAGCCGCGGCCCTCGCCGGAGCCGACGTCGCTCGCGGGACCCGTGCCGGGATACAGCGGTGACTGGTGAATCGAGACGAACAGCACCTGATCGGACTCGTCGAAGATGTCGTTCGTCCCGTTGCCGTGATGCACGTCCCAGTCGAGGATCATCACGCGTTCGAGGCCGCGGGTGTCGAGCGCATAGCGCGCCGCTACCGCGATGTTGTTGAACAGGCAGAACCCCATGGCCCGGGCCCCAAGCGCGTGATGCCCGGGCGGACGGTGGGCGCTGAACGCGCACGGTGTGGCGCGGTCGAGGAGCAGATCGACCATCTCGACCGCCCCGCCGGCGGCGTGCAGCGCGGCCTCGAACGAGTCGGCGCTGACCACGGTGTCGAGGTCGAGATGGCCGCCGCCGCTCGCGCAGATGCGGTCGATCGAGTCGATGTACGCCGCCGAGTGCACGGCTTCGAGCACCGCGCGATCGACCGCCTGAGACTGCACTCGCTCGAACCCGAGCCAGTCGCGCGCCGATAGCTCAGCGTCGATCGCGACCAGTCTCGCCGCCCGCTCGGGATGCCCACCCGTGTCGTGGCGCAGCGACGAGGGATGCTCGAGCCAGACGGGCGCTGACGCCATCGGGATACCGTATCGGGAGACGTGCCGGCCCCGAGCCCACACACCAGCCAGGTAACCGTTGTGGGCGCGGGCGCGGCCGGGCTATACACGGCGTTGCGCGCCGCCCGCGAGGGCGCCCGCGTGACGCTCGTCTCGGCCACGCCATTGGCCGAGTCCTCGAGCTGGTTCGCCCAGGGCGGGCTGGCCGCCGCCCTGTCCGCGCAGGACACCCCCGAGCTTCACCTGCGCGACACGATCGTCGCCGGCCGGGGCGCGGTCCGCGAGTCGGCGGCCCGCGTGCTGTGCGAGGAGGCACCCGAGGCCGTCCGCGACCTCACTCGGTTGGGCGTGCGCTTCGACGCCGACCACGACGGACGTCTCGCGCTCGGTCTCGAGGGCGGTCATTCGACGCGCCGCATCGTCCACGCCGGCGGTGCCGCGACGGGGCGCCGGCTCGTCCGGCAGCTGAGCGCGGTCGTCGCCGAGGACCCGTCAATCGACGTGCTCGAGGGACGCCGCGTGGTCGGGCTCGTCGTCGACGGCGAGCGATGCGTCGGCGTCCGACTTGGCGACGGCGGCGTGATCGCGACCGGCGCCGTCGTGCTCGCGACGGGAGGCGCCGCCGCGCTGTGGGCGCGCACAACGAATCCGTCCGTCGCGACCGGCGGCGGCTTGCTGCTCGCTTATGCCGCCGGCGCCGCGCTGGCCGACCTCGAGCTCGTGCAGTTCCATCCGACCGCGGTCGTCGGCAACAACGGCGCCGACGGGTTCCTCGTCACCGAGGCGGTGCGCGGCGAGGGAGCCCTCCTGCTCGACGCCGACGGCGAGCGGTTCGTCGATGAGCTCGCACCGCGCGACGAGGTGGCCCGCGCGGTGCAGCGTCAGATGGCCGTGACCGGCGCGCGTTCGGTCGACCTCGACATGCGCGACGTCGACCCCGCGCTGTTCCCGAACGTCGTCGCCGCGCTTCGGCAGGCCGGGATCGATCCCGAGCGCGAGCTCGTCCCGGTGGCGCCCGCGGCGCACTACGTGATGGGCGGGATCGCCACCAACCTCGAGGCCCACTCGACGCTCGCCGGGCTGCACGCGGTCGGCGAGTGCTCGTGCACCGGCCTGCACGGCGCCAACCGCCTCGCCTCGAACTCGCTGAGCGAATGCTTCGTGTTCGGCGCTCGGGCCGCGCGCTCGGCCGTGGCGCAGCCCGAGCCCGACCCCGCCGTCGTTGCCGAGCTCGCCGGCGCTCCCGGCCCCGAGCGCCCGCCGGCCGTCTCCCAAACCAGCCGCGAGGCCCTGTGGCGCAACGCCGGACTCGAGCGCGACGCCCACGGCCTCGAGCAGCTCACCGCTGATGAGCACCCGCTCGTGCGGCTGATCGCCCGCAGCGCGCTGACTCGGACCGAGAGCCGCGGGGCGCACCAGCGCGCGGACTTCCCCGACCGGGACCCGCGCTTCGAGGGCCGTCACGTGACGGTGCGCGCCGCGGCCGAGCCCGCGCTCGAGCTCTGGACTTAGCCCGAATTTGCCCGAGGGCGCCTAAGCGCACCGGCTTTCGGGTTAACATCAACTTAATAATTTACACGACTGTAACTTCACATCGCGCGGGTAGCAGGCCTCCACCAAACGGAATGCCCTGGCAGGGCCCAGAGGAACTAGGAGTGGTGTGCTGCATGTATCGGTTCAGTCGAGCCATCTACCGTGAGCTTGCCGACGAGATCGTCGAAGACTCGTACGAAGGGCCGCATGTCCATCACGAGCGCGTTCTGCGCGCGTGCGAAGCCGCCATCGAGCGGCTGGCAACGGACCGGCACTACTTCGCGCATCCTTCACGGACGCTGTTCAACGACATCCGCGTCTACTTCCCGATGTGCGCGCAGCTTCGCGTACTCCGGGTGATCCAGCACTACCTCACGCTGGCGGATGACTTCCTACGCCGTTTGCCGCAGAACGGCTTCGATGCCTACGGCAACCCGCTGCAGTGCCGCGCGAGTACGCGGAAGGGGACGCCGTGTCAGCGGATGCCGCTGCCGCACAACGGCTACTGCCCGTCGCACCAGCACCTGGCCGCGACGGAGGAGCTCGAGTTGCCGCTCATCGCGGCGTAGTTTTGGGCCGGGCCTTCGGCCCGGCGTCCATGGGACCGGTTGCGGCGGGCATCCTTGCCCGCCGCTTTTTTGTCCGGAGCGCTCGCGCGCCCCGCTGCGATAGGTTGGCCGCGCCATGCTGATCGGCGTCGACGTGGGCGGCACCTTCACCGACGCCGTGCTCGCGTTCGACGGGCGCCTGATCACCGCCAAGGCCCCGAGCACGCCTGAGGACCAGTCCGAGGGCGTCATGGCGGCGATCGGCGCGGCGCTCGAGCAGGCGGGCGCGTCGGCGAACGACGTCCGCGAGTTCTCGCACGGGATGACGGTGGCGACGAACGCGCTGCTCGAGGGGCGCGGCGCGCGCACCGCGTTCGTCGCGACCGAGGGATTCACCGATCTGATCGCGCTGGGACGCCAGGACCGCCCGGAGCTCTACCGCCTGTGCGCGGCGCGGCCGGCGCCGCTCGCACCCGACGATCTGCGCTTCGGCGCGCCCGAGCGGATGACCCCGGACGGACCGCTCGAGGAGCTGCCAGACAAGGTCGCTGCGGAGCTCGCCGGCCGCGTCGCCGCGGCGGAGCCCGAAGCGGTCGCGGTGGCGCTGCTGCACTCCTACCGCCACCCAGCGCACGAGGAGGCCCTCGCCCGGGCCCTGGCCGACGCGCTCGGAGACGACGTCCACGTGTCGCTCTCACACGAGGTGGTCGGCACCTTCCGCGAGTTCGAGCGCGCCGCCACCACCGAGATCGACGCCGCGCTGACGCCGCTGCTCGCGAGCTATCTGCGCCGCCTGGCCGAGCGCTCCCGCGACGCCGAGCTCCCCGAGCCCGCGATCATGCAGTCCAACGGCGGCCTCATCGACCTCGAGGCGGCCGCCGGCCACGCGTCCTGGACCGTCCTGTCCGGCCCGGCGGGGGGCGCCGCCGGCGCGGCCTTCGTCGCCCGGAAGGCCGGCGTCGAAGATGCCCTCTGCCTCGACATGGGAGGGACGTCGTGCGACGTTTGCGTCGTCGAGGCCGGCGCGGTGCAGGAGCGATCGAGCGGCGAGATCGCGGGGCGGCCGCTCGCCCTGCCGATGCTCGCGGTCCACACCGTGGGCGCCGGCGGCGGGTCGATCGCGTGGCACGACGCGGGCGGCGCGCTCCGAGTCGGTCCGCGCTCGGCCGGCGCCGACCCCGGGCCCGCCTGCTACGGGCGCGGCGGCACCGAACCGACCGTCACCGACGCCAACCTCGTGCTCGGCTACCTGTCGGCCGACGCGCCCCTCGGCGGCGGCGTCAAGCTCGACCCCGAGGCGGCGAGAACGGCGGTCGGCGAGCTCGCCGCGCAACTCGATCTCGACCTCGAAGCGTGCGCCGAGGGCATCCGGCGCGTGGCCGACGCGGAGATGATCCGGGCGCTCCGCGTCGTCACCGTGCAGCGCGGGATCGATCCGCGCCGCCACGCGCTGATGGCGTTCGGTGGCGCCGGCGGGCTGCACGCCGCGCAGATCGCCGACGAGCTCGACATCGACACCGTCCTGTGTCCGCGCGCCTCGGGAGTCCTCGCGGCCCTCGGCCTCGTCGTCTCGCCGCGCCGGCGCGACGTCCAGCGGAGCGTCCTGTGGAGCGGTGAGAAGCTGACCGGCGAGGCAATCGCCACCGCGGTTGACGAGCTGGGCGAGCGCGCCCGCGAGGCAATGCACGCGCCGGATGCGGAGCTCCGGGTGGTGTACGAGCTGCGCTACCGCGGTCAGTCGTTCGAGCTCGCGATCGCGGCCGAGGCCCGCGCCACGCCCGAGCAGCTGCGCGAGGCGTTCGAACGCGAGCACGAGGAGCGATACGGCTACCACGACGATGAGCAATCACTGGAGCTCGTCACGATCCGCGTGACCGCCACCGCCGAGGGAGCCGACGTCGAACTCGCGGCGCAGGGCGGGAACGACGATGACGAGCTGGAGCGTTCCACACGGGAGGCGACGCTCGGCGGCGAGCGGATCGAGCTCGGGGCCCTGCGCGGCGTCCCCGCGCCGGGAACCGAGATCGCCGGGCCGGCCGTGGTCGAGCTGCCCGAGTCGACCGTGCTCATCCCGCCGGGCTGGAGCGCCGCGGTCGATGACACCGGGACGATCCGGATGACCCGCGCACGATGAGCATCGACCCGGTCGAGCTCCAGGTCCTGACCGGCGCGCTGCGCGCGGTCTGCGAGGAGATGGGCGCCGTGCTCATCCGCTCCGCGCACTCAGCCAACATCAAGGAGCGCCGCGACGCGTCGACGGCGCTGTTCGATGCGGGCGGCGAGATGGTCATGCAGGCCGAGCACATCCCCGTGCATCTCGGCGCGATGCCCGCCGCCGTCGCGGCGATCCTCGACGAGGAGCATGAGCCCGAGCGCAGCTGGATCCTCAACGACCCCTACCGGGGCGGGACGCATCTGCCCGACATCACGGTGATCACGCCGCTGTTCGCCGGCGGCGAGCTGATCGCCTTCGCGGCCAGCCGCGCGCATCACGCCGACGTCGGCGGGCCGACGCCCGGGTCGATGCCGGCCGACAGCCGGACTCTCGAGGACGAGGGCGTCGTGATCTCGCCGCGCATCCTCGACGACGACGCCATTGCCGAGCTGAGCGCCCAGATGCGCCAGCCCGACCAGCGCCGCGCCGACCTGCGCGCGCAGCTCGCGGCCGGGCGGGTCGGCGGGCGCCGGTTGTCAGAGCTCCACGAGCGCTACGGCGACGTGAAGCTCCGCGAGGCGTTCCAAGAGGTGCTCGACTACGCCGAGCGACGGACCCGCGCCTGCCTCGAGGAACTCGAAGACGGCTCCTACGAGGCGCGCGACGTGCTCGAAGCACGCGAAGGCGACCTCGAGATCGTCCTCCGCGCCACCGTCGAGGGCGACCACATGACGCTCGACTTCACGGGCACCGCCGACCAGCACGACGGCAACCTCAACTGCCCGCTCGCGGTCACCCGGTCGGCCTGCTACTTCGCCATCCGCGTCCTGACCGATCCCGACATCCCGCCCAGCGCCGGCGCCTACCGCCCACTCGAGGTGATCGCGCCCGAGGGCTCCGTGCTCAACGCGCGCTCGCCAGCGGCGGTCGTGGGCGGAAATGTCGAGACCTCCTCGCGCGTGGCCGACGTCGTCCTGGCCGCGTTCGGGCGCGCGCTCGGCCAGGGCACGATGAACAACGTGACGCTCGGCACCGAGGACGTCGTGTACTACGAGACGATCGGCGGCGGTCAGGGAGCGTGCCCGGACGCGGACGGCCCGAGCGGCGTGCACGTCGCGATGAGCAACACGCTCAACACGCCGATCGAGGCGCTCGAGCTCGAGTTTCCCCTGCGCATGACGCGCTACGAGCTGCGCCGAGGGTCGGGCGGAGCTGGAGCGTTCCACGGCGGCGACGGCGTGATCCGCGAAGTCGAGGCGCTCGCACCCCTGCGCTACTCGCTGATAACCGAGCGCCGCCGCCACCCCCCGCCCGGCGCCGACGGTGGCGAGGCCGCCGCACCGGGCCGCAACCTGCTCGACGGCCAGGAGCTGCCGGCCAAGGCGATCGGCCGGCTCGAACCCGGCCAGCGCCTCCGGATCGAAACCCCAGGGGGTGGCGGCTACGGCCAGCCGAAACGAAGCGCGTAAAGCTCGAGGCGGGCCGCCGGTTTGTTCGCTATGGGGACGTTTGTTCGAGATACGGTTTCAGACGGCGGTGAACCGGATAAGGTCCGCGCGATGCTCGTGTGCGCTGATTCGCCCGTAAATCGTGATGTTTGCCACGAAATGGCAAACCCACCGATTTGCGGTGGCATTTGGCGTTTCGCGAACTCTCGCGTACAATCGTGCCCTCCTGTGCTGCAGTTGCACTGCGTGGCCCGCGCGGGACCCTGTTTCATTCAATCCCCCGTTTCCTCTAACTAATACATGCCGATTGCTTTTAAAGAATGGGCCGTCACCGTGCGGGCCCTTGCCGAAGGAGAGCAGCTTCTGACTCTCCGCAAGGGCGGCATCCGTGAGCCCGACAAGCACTTCAAGCTCGACTACGAGCGCTTCTTTCTGTACCCAACATTCGACCATCAGTGCGCGGATCTCGTGCGCGAGTCGCACCAGCCCGAGCTCTCACGGGCCCTCGAAGAGGGCGTGTGGAGTGACGGCGAGCCGGCGCCGCATTCACTGCGGCGTGGCAACGAGATCCCCCAGCCGGATCGCGTACGCATCCGGGCCTGGGCCGAGGTGGCCGCTCACTACACGGTCACCGACCGCCGCACCGTGGACGCGCTCTCGCCGTTCTACGTGTGGACGACCGACTACGCGGAGAAGCGGCTGGCGTGGAAGCGCCGCCATCCCCTCCACGTGATCCTGCTGCGGACCTATCGGATCCCGCGGCCGGTCACGGTCAAGGTGCGCGACGAGTACGGCGGCTGCCGCTCGTGGCTCGAGCTCACCCGCGACCTTCCCTTCGAGGGCACTCCGGTGCTTTCCGACGAGGAGTTCGACCGGGCGTCCGAGGAGATCGCATCGATCGCCGCGGATCGAGTCCCGGTGCTGGCCTGACGCCGGAGGCGTCGGAGCAAACGTACGTCAGTGGCATGGGTCGAGTCGGCGTCGCCGTCGTTTAGGGCGCGGCACCCCTCGACCCATGCCGATGACGCTGACCGCGTCCTGTACTCGCTGGAAGAGACGCGCGAGTACCTGTCGCAATACTTCCCGAAGACGGTCGACGGGATTTCGGTCGTGTTTCACTCGGGCGTCGCGTCGCTGGCGGCCGCGCGGCCGCTGATGCCGCTCGCCTGGGTCGCCACCGCACCCGCCGCGCGCCGCTACGTGGCCGGCTGGTGCGGGCGACACGAGCTGCACGTGCTGCTCCCCGACGCGCTCGGGGCGAGAGCTTCGAACGTCCAGGGCTCGCGCGAGATGCTCGATCGGGCGGTCCCCGCCCTCTACGCCCGGCGCGTGATCCTCGAGAACAACCCGGACGTCCCCCGTCGCCTGAGCCCCCGTCGGTTGCGCACGGAGCTCCGCTGGGCGTGGCTGCTCGAGGGCGCGGCGCGCTGGTTTGGCGGTCAGACCGCTCACGCCCGGCCGGCCATCGCGCGGCGGCTGCGCGACGGACGGCGCCCGGCCTTCCCGCCCGCCGTGCGCGACGCGCCACTACTGGGCGGCACGCTGATCGACCTGGTCGTGGAGGAGCAGGGCGTGCAGGCCGCCGCGCGACTCGCCTGCCGGCTGCATCCGCACGGACCGCGCGGTGCCCTGCGCGAGGCCTTCCGCGGTCGCTCGCCGGCGCGCACCGAGGACGAATGGCGCGCACACCTGGCGAGGCTGGGCGGTCAGTGAGAATGGTCGGCGGCGCCTTAGCCCAACTGGCTGAGAAACCAGACGACCAGCGCGCCGATCACGAGCGCGATGAGCAGTCCAACCAGTAGGCGGCCGGGCACCACGACGGGGCGGGCCGGGTTTGCGTCGTCGGAGATCAGCTCGCCCTGGAGCAGCACCTCGCGAGCCGCCTCCCGCGCCGCCTCGGGCACCATCACGTCGCGCGGGCCGGCGGCGAGGAAGTCGGGGACGTCGAAGCCGGCGGTGCGCCGCAGCATGCTCGGAACGCCCTCCTCGAGCAGCAGACCTTGGATGAACTCCGCCTCGGCCTGGTTGCGAGCGCCGGCCACGCGCACGAGCGGTCCCTCGGTGAACTGCGGCTTGATCTTGCGAGCGCGTTCGTGGCGCTCGCTCACGTCTTCGAGCTCGCCACCGTCAGCCTGGATGAGCGGCAGCTTGCAGTCGGGGCAGAACCGTTCGTCCTGCGCGTAGGCGTTGCCGCACGCGGGGCAATAGAGCTGGTTTGTATTGGTGGCCCGCCCACCACCCCCTGGCCCGGTCATCGTCACTCCACGGTCAGCTCTGCGTCGGACACGCGGCCGTCGTCGATCTGCCAGGTGCGCACGTCCGCCTCGCCGTTGGCCAGCCCGACGATGATCCACAGCACGCCCGGCCACAGCTTGGCGAAGTTGATGTCGGTCTGGGACGGCCGCGGCTCGGTCCGCGTGTGAGAGTGGTAGATCGCCCCGAGCTCGAGACCGGCGTCCTCGATCCGATTGTGGAGCTCGAGCTGCTCCTCGGGATCGATCCGGAAGCGCAGCGGGCTGGCCTCGGCGTTGACCGCGCGGTACACCGCGTGCGCCTCGCCGTCGTCCGAACCGACCATCCCGCAGCACTCGTTCGGTGCCTCCTCGCGGGCGTGGGAAATCATTTCCTCGTAGAGGTGTCGGGAGATCTTCATTTGAGTGGGATCTTTCGGCGGTTGCCGCCTTGTCCGAGGCTACAACGCTCTAGCTGCTTCCCGTCACGAACGGCCACGGGATCGACTTCACGTAGATCCCGGGGTTGCGCAGCCCGCTGATCACCGTCCAGTGCTGCGCCTCACATGCCATCGCCTGGGCGCACAGCGTCACGAGATCGGCGTGGCCGAGCGTCTTCAGCGCGGTGAAGTAGGCGCCCTCGGCCACCGACTCGAGGTTGACAAGCAGCTTCAGGCAGTCGGCCCGTGCGTGCAGGTCGGTCAGGCTCCCGGGCACGTGGTGCTTGGCGAGCAGCGCGTTGCCCGCCGTCACGTCGAGCGGCGAGGTGTCGGACATCGTCCCGAGCGCCTCGAGCTGCGCCGCCACCGTCGAGACGTGCTCGAGCTCCTGAGCCAGGAATGGCTCGAGCACGGCGGCGTCGCCCGTTCCGAGCGTCCCGGACGCGAGTACCTGCCGGTACCCGAGCACGATCAGCCGCTCGGCCTCGAGCACCTTCGCGAGCGCGTCGCTGTCGCTCGGCACGCCGGTGTCGGCCAGGGCCACAGCGGGGGCCGCGGCGAGACCGCCCGCCGCGGACAGCGCTCCCGCCACGAGCTGCCGTCGAGTCGGCCGAACGTCCATCCGTTGACCCTCAGTCGCGGCCGGTGACGAACGCCGACGGCACCGCCGGCTCGTGCAGTGCGGCTCGCACCACGGCCAGGTGCTGCGCGTCGTTGGCGAAGATCGAGGCCACCTGCTGCTTGACCGTTCCGGGCCGCAGGCGCGGGATCGCGTCGAGGTAGGCGGTGATCAGGGCCCGCTCGACCGTGTGCAGCACACCTAGCACCTCCGCGCTTCCGCGCGGATGGCCGAGCGGGTAGCTCGGCCGCGGCTTGATCGGCTTACCCCCGGCCGCCCGGACGAGCCCGGCGAGGTCGCCGGCGTGTGAGAGCTCGTCGTTCAGGAACAGCTTTCCCGCTTTGACGGTGGCCGCGGGGAGCAGCGGGGTCGCCGCCGTGTAGGCGGCGATGGCCCAGTGCTCAAGGTCGAGCAGATGGTTGAGCAGCGCGGCGTCGGAGTGCAGCACGGGCGTCGCGTCGTGCACCTGCGCTTTCAGCGACTTATGGCCGCAGCCGGCGAGCAGCGCGCTGGCCAGACCGGCGCCGGCCACGGACAACAGACCCCTCCGAGAGGAGCAGTTGCCGTCCGATGCCTCGTTTACCACCAGACGGTGGAGTCCAGGTTCTCGATCTCCTCGAGCGGGCGCGTGTAGATGCCCGAGGAGAGGTACTTCCAGCCGTCGTCGGCGACGAGGAACACGACGTTGCCCTCATCGAGCTCGCCCGCGATCCGGACCGCCACCCGCGCGATAGCGCCCGAGGAGACGCCGACGAACAGGCCCTCCTCGTCGAGCAGCCGGCGCGTGAACACGATCGCATCGGTGTTCGTCACGAAGATCTTGCGGTCGAGCAGGGAGAGGTCGATGATCGGCGGGATGAATCCGTCCTCGAGCGAGCGCAGGCCCTGGACGGGCTCGCCCTGCATCGGCTCGGCGGCGACGATCTTGACCTGATCGCCGAGCTCCTCCTTCAGCCGGCGTCCGTTGCCCATCAGCGTCCCGCCGGTCCCGAGGCCGGCCACGAATGCGGCGATCTCGTCGAGCTCCTCGAGGATTTCGAGCGCCGTCCCGTTGTAGTGCGCGAGCGGGTTGGCCTGATTGCCGTACTGGTAGGGCATGTAGTAGGAGGCGTCCTTCTCGGCCATGTCGAGCGCAAGCTCAACCGCGCCGTTGGACCCCTTGGCGCCCTCTGAGTAGACGATCTCGGCGCCGTACATGCGCAGCAGCTCGGTCCGCTCCCGGGTGACGTTCTCGGGCATCACGACCTTGACCGGATAGCCCTTGCGGCTGCAGATCATCGCCAGGGAGATCCCCGTGTTCCCGGAGGTGGGCTCGAGGATGGTCTGGCCCGGGCGGATCAGCCCCTTCTCCTCGGCGTCTTCGATCATCGCGCGCGCCACCCGGTCCTTGACCGAGCCGGTCGGGTTGCGTGACTCGAGCTTGGCCCAGAGCCGGACGCCCGGCTTGGGACTCAGTCGCTTCAGCTCGACCAGCGGGGTGTGGCCGATGGCCTGGACGATGTCGCCGTACCGGCCCCCGCAGGGCTTGTTCTCGAGGCGCTCGGCGGCCATTGCTTTACAAAGCATAGCGAGGCAGGGGCCCAGCGTTCGGCCCCTGCCCCGAGCG
>DATBYI010000459.1:0-3279 GCA_036513815.1 Solirubrobacteraceae bacterium | reverse complement strand
CGGGCAGCGCGACGAGCATCGGATCCTCGAGCAGGAGCTTCGTGCGCAGACGCGCGCCGTGGCGCTCGCGCGTGCCGGAATCTGGGAAGGCGAAGAGCAGCGCGAGGTCGAACTCGCCGGCGCGCAGTCGCGGCGCGATCTCCTCGGGCTCCCCTTCGGCCAGCGTCAGCGCGACGTCCGGATGCCGCTGGCGAAAGCTCGCGATCGCCTGCGGCATCAGCGTCGCGCCGGCCGAGGGGAAGGACGCCGCGCGCAGGCGTCCCGAGCGGACCCCGAGCACGGCCGCCAGGTCCGCCTCGGCCGCGTCGATCCGGGCGAAGATCCCCTCCGCGTGTTCGACCAGGCTGGCTCCCGCAGCGGTCGGGCGGACCCCGCCGCGGTCACGGATGATCAGCGTGGCGCCCGTCTCCGCCTCGAGCCGGGCAATCGACTGCGAGACCGCCGACTGGGTGTAGGAGAGCGCCTCCGCGGCAGCCGAGAACGAGCCCCGCCGCACCACCTCCGACAGCATCCGAACGCGACCCACGTTGAGCATTAGCGAATCTTATCGACAGCATGACGAACTTCACTAGTGCTGATAGTAGGTAAATGGAATCCTCGCCTCGAACAGGCCCAAAACCCCCGAACCCCAGTACTGGAGGGCCCATGCCACCGAGGGCGATCATCTCCTACGACGACACCGCCGGCGACCACGACGCGCTGATGCTCGGCCGCACGCTGGCCGACGCGGGCGTCGCGCTCACGCTGACCTACGTGCGCCACAGCACCCAGAGCGACAGCTCGCGCGAGCAGCTCGAGGAGGGCGACGCCCTGACGCTGCTCGACCGCGGCGCCCAAAGGCTGGCGCGGCCCGACGTCGAGACCCGGGTCATCGTCAGCCCGTCCACGCCGGAGGGCCTGCTCTTCCTGGCCCAGCACGAGGACGCCGACATCATCGTCTTCGGCTCCGACTACCGGACGCCGCCCGGGCGCGTCGCGCCGCAGCACTCGACCCAGCGCCTGCTCGAGTCGAGCCCGGCAGCGGTGGCGATCGCGCCGGCCGACTACCTCGAGTCGCGCATTCACCGGATCGGCGTGCTCGCCGTCCCCGGCGATGACGCGACGCTCGCCACCGCCCGCTCGCTGGCCGACAGCTACGGCGCCACGCTCACGCGCGAAGAGCGCCAGGTTGACCTGCTGGTGGTCGGCTCGCGGTTCGAGGCGCCCTACGGCCGGGTCATGCTGAGCGCCCAGGCGCAGAACGAGATCGAGGGCGCGCGGTGTCCGGTGCTGATCGTGCCGCGCGGTGTGACGATCGAGTTCCCCGCCGTCCTGGCGCACGCCGCGTAGTCATTTATTGGGCCGCCTTCGGCGGCGTCCCTGGGACCACTTCCGCCGGGCATCCCTGCCCGGCGGGACGCGACCACTGTCCGGATGGGGAACCCGGCCCCACGGACGCCGAGCGCAGCGAGGCCCCAAACCCGCTAGGGCAGGATCAGGTGACTGTCGCCGAACTCGTGCCATAGGTACCCGGCGTCGAGCGCCGCGGCGTAGGAGCGCGCGAGCAGCTCCGGCCCCGCCACCGCCTCGAGCATCCGGAGATGTGACGCCTCCGGTTCGTGCCAGCCGGTGATCATGCCGTCGACTGCGCGGACCCCGCATTCGGGCGTGACGACGAGTCCGGTCCACCCCGACCGCGCGCAGGCGCAGTCGTCGGCCGCCGCGGCCGACTCGAGAGCGCGGACCACGGTGGTCCCGACGGCGATCACCTTCCGACCGGCCTGGCGCGCCACTCGGATCACATTGGCTGTGCGCTCGGGCACCTCGAACCACTCCGGGAACGGCGGTTCATGACTCTCGGGCGACGAGACGCCGGCGTGCAACGTGATCGGGGCGATCACGACGTCGTAGCCGATCAGGCGGGACAGGAGCTCGCGCGTGAAGGGCCGGCCGGCGCTCGGCATCTCGGCGCTGCCGGGACTGATCGCGTACACGTTCTGGTAGGCGTCGAGGGGCCATGCCTTGCGCACGTGGCTGTAGCGGATCGGCTCGCCATGGCGCTCGAGGTACTCGTCGACGAGCAGCTCGCAGCAGAACCTGGCCAGCATCAGTCGCTGCCCGGACGCGTAGGGCGCCACAAGGTCGAGCGCGGCACCGCCGCGCAACTCGAGGCGCTCGCCGGCCGCCAGGCGCGCGGGCCGGCGGCCGTCCGCGCTGCGGATCTCGACGACGCGCCAGTCGTCCTCCAGGTGCGGCGCGCGGGTGGCGAAGTGCACGCGGACCTTGGTCCCGTTGGCGCGTCGGGCCGGCACCGCCGCCGGGATGGTGGCCGACACGTTCACCACGAGCACGTCGCCGGCCTCGAGCAGCTCGGGCAGCTGGCTGAACGTGCGATGGCTGATCTCGCCGCTCTCGCGCTGCGCGACGAGCAGTCGCACCCCGTCGCGCGGGATCCCCCGCTCCTCGGGCGGCTCGTGGGCCTCGAGGCCCGGCTCGAGCTCGAAGGCCAGGGCGTTCATCGCGCCGCCGTCTCCGTGGCCGCGAGCTCGCGCGCCAGGTAACGACCGCTCGGCAGATCGCTTTCGATCAGCCTGAGCAGGCCGGGCACGCTCGTCTCGGGCGCCGGTATGTCCGAGATGTCCTCGCCCGGGAAGGCCTCCTGGTGCATCTGGGTGCGCATATCGCCCGGGTCGACCGAGTAGATCCTGAGCGTCGGGTGCTCCTCCGCGAGGATCGCGCTGAGTTGGTCGAGTGCGGCCTTGGAGGATCCGTAGCCGCCCCAGCCGGCGTAGGGCTCTGTCGCCGCGTCCGAGCTCACGTTGAGGATCACGCCTCCGTCGGGCATGCGGGGCAGCGCGAGTTGGGTCAGCGCCAATGGCGCGAGCACGTTGATCCGGTAGACGCGTTCGAGCGTCTCGAGCGGGTAGCGCCCGAGCGATGGCTGCGGGCTCGGCCCGAGAAGGCTGGCGTTGTTGACGAGCAGGTCGACGTGGTCGCCCGCGGCGTCGAGCAGCGCACCGCGGTGCCAGTCGTCCGAGACGTCGCCGGGCAACGCGACGACCTCGGTCATCCGGCCCAACTCCCGCGCGGCGCGCTCGAGCGCTTGCGCGCCCCGCGCGTCGATTACGAGCGCCCACTCGCGCTGAGCGAGGGCGCGCGCCAGAGCGAGGCCCAGGCCTCGCGAACTTCCGGTGATGATGGCTAGTGGCATGACCGCCACGGTAGGGCCGGGGCGGTCCCGATTACCAGAGCCAATTGGTCCTAGGACCTCTGGACCAATCCCTCCTGCACCGCGAGCAC